>JAUWHR010000071.1 GCA_030605795.1 Anaerolineae bacterium
TGAGATCAGGAGGCCACATTGACAAAGTCGCTGGAAATCACAATTCATCACAAGGTCGGACTGCACGCACGCCCGGCGGCATTATTTGTGAAAACCGCCAGTAACTTCACCTCTCAAATCACGGTTGAAAATGTCAGCAATAAATCTGACCCGGTTAATGCCAAGAGCATCCTAGACATCCTTACCTCTGGTGTTCAGATGAATGATCGTATCCGAATTACAGCAGAGGGCGAGGACGAAGAGAAAGCACTCGCCGTACTTCGCGATCTGATTGAGCGCAATTTTAAACAACCGGCTTAGCGGCGAGTGACTGCACTCTTGTTCAACAGTTATCAAAGGTTCTAGGAGCGAAAATTAGTGAATGCGATCGGAGCAGGAACCACAGAGTCGCTTGATACGAGATTTAGACCCTGAAGAACGCTCAAGAAAATTTAATAGTTCAGCCATGTTGGTGAGACCCGGCAATAAAAATATTATCGGCTCTCCAGAAGAGTATGATCGGAGGTTTGGATCCATGAGTGAAGAAATTCTCAAGCGCGAAATCCATGAGCAATCCGAGGTGCTCAAACGGATAGTTGAACAGGAAAGTCATAATGTACAGGAACTGGCCCAAGCTCTACAAGACAACTTCACTTATATGATGATCGCCGCCCGTGGCACATCGGATAATGCTGCCAGATACGCTAAGTACCTCCTCGGTGCCCTCAAGGCCGTCATCAAATAGATCAATATAACCCTCGATAATCGCAACCAATTTTTCCGCATCTGGCGCAGCGATCGTGGTCAGAAATCCGGCAACACCGTGCTGCGTTACCCACTCTGAATAACTTTCTAAATCCTGAGCTAATGTATCTAGCACGCCAAAGGTGATCCCCTTGCCGCCATGAACATGTATGTCGATAAATCCTGGAACAAGGATCCGACCGCACATATCAAGGTCCAGGCCATTCGATCGAGGCGCCTTATCAAGCGGTCCGACATAAGATATTACACCCTCATCGGAGACGACTGCCGCCCCGCGTTCGATCACTTCGGTTGGTGTGAAGATAGTGCCATTATGAAACGTTGTCGCCATATTGCCCTCATAGAACAGATCGAGAAATGAAGAATTACCAGGCAGACACTCGTACAAGCTAGGTCGCGATCATCATGCCCATCGCGCCGGGTAGCTGGCCAAACCGTTCGATCACACGCGTGTTATGCTCAGCCGAACCATCAAGATTGAAGCTTATTAACACCGGCGGATCCTGACCCTGATCGAGCATACACTGCACAGCCTCGATAACCACGGCGTTCAGGATTGCAGCGCCCAGCACAGTAGAGAGCGCGCCTACCTTCGCTGGGAAGTCACCGAGAGTCACACATGCGTCGCCTGATGGAACCCTGCTATCAATCACAATATCACCAAGTTCGTACAACTTCTTGCCACTTGAATGACGTGATGCAACCAACTTTGTATGCTCCATTGAGGTCAGAACTATCACATTCAGACCCATCTTCTTTGCATGCATGGCTACTTCAATTGGCGCTGGATTGCGACCGGAGTTCGAAATGATAATGATGGTCTCACCTCGTTTGAAAGGTATATTGTTCACAAGAATCTCACCGAAACCCTCAAGCCGCTCAGCTCTCCCGGTCATTGGATCTGGGATGTGTACTATAGGGTATAACCCTCCCGCTCTGGCATGGATCTCACGCGCCAGAAGCTCTGAATGACCGCTGCCAAACGTATAGACCCATCCACCCTCGATAATCGTGTCCGCCACCACCCTGGCCGCCTTACGGATGGATGCCCCTTGTGTCTCCTTAATTCTTCCCACGATTTCACAGATCAAGTCAAGATAATACTCAAACATTGTGCCTCCCTTCTGATGATGGATAACGTATTATTGAAGGACCATATCCAGGGCTTCACGTAACGCGACGAGTGAATTAAATACGCTATAAGCCCCTGTGAAATCTTCTCCGTCAAGATCCTGGTTAGGAACAACCACACAGCGCATCCCAGCATCGAGTGCAGATCGAAGCCCGATTGGGGTATCCTCAAGCGCAAGACACCTGTCAGGCGGAATGTTCAAACATGTCGCGGCTGCTAAGTAGACATCCGGTGCTGGCTTTCCCCTTGCGACTTGATCGGCCGAAACCACACAGCGGAAGGAATTTTCAATCCTGCATGTCACCAAGGCGCGCTCGACGTAATCCCGACGGCTATTAGATGCCACTGCTAGAGACAGACCTCGTGCTTGGAGCGCTCGGATGAGCGCATGCAATCCTGCCATAGGTTCGCCTTTTTTGGTTATCATAATTGTCAGCCTTCGCCAATGCTCCTCTACGATCGCTTCGGCTTCCAGCCCGATCCCCGTTCGCTGCCTGACAAATTGAGCAGATGATAGAGATTCTGTCCCGATGAGTTTCCGATAGTCTGCAAGCGTCAATTCCTTTCCATACTCGGCGAGAAAATCACGCCACACCTCTAGGGCGAGACGTTCGCTATCGATCATTAGTCCATCAAGATCAAAAATGACGGCCTGGATACCTTCCTTAGTTACCATAAACGAGACCTCAGTCGTATCAAATCAGTATACCCACCTCTGATATGGCAAGCCGATCCGCCGATCAGATTATGTCGAGTTTTTTCGCTTCAATATATTCATCTTATATCTGGATGCCACATATCAACCTTCAAACTAACAATTGATCTGGCTGACTTCAACTATCCGATGGGTTATATGAGCTGCACATAAGCTAGGATAATCTTATGGAAAAGAGCATAGTGCCGCATGATCATGATCAATTAGTCCTGCTGAACCCAGGAAAAAGCTCGTGCAGGATTACCCACCAGCATAGCGTCAACATCTCCACGCGAGATACCCTGCTCCAGCATCTGAGGCACAAAGCGCCACAGTATATAAGTCAGCCCCGGACCATGACCGAAACCATAGCTCGGCCAATAGGATTTCCGCGCCCAATCACCCGACAGCAGTAATTGAGCTCCGTGCCCTGCCTGGATTAACTTCTTTATAAAGTCAATGCGTTGAGTATCAGGCCAGTACTTCTCCTTGCTGATCTGATCGAAGCCCATAAAAACGCCTGTCTGGGCAATGGCTTGGTGATAATCCCAGTCCAACTGGTGGTCGAGATGGCCAATGATAATATGCTCAGGTTTGACGCCGGCTTTCAGAAGGATCTCGATCTGCTCCAGTGCAAAGGTGCCGGCCTCAGTGTGAGTGGAGATGGGTGCACCTGTTTGAAAATGAGCTTGTATTGCGGCGCGAAAAACCTTCGCCTCACTTTTGGTAATAATGTCCTTGCTTGTTGACGCCTTGATCACACCTGCGCGAATATCAGTGCCATCCATCCCGTCCATCAGATCGTGCACCATCTCGGCCGCGATATCGTCGACAGCCCTATCGGTGACAAATGCATCACAAAATTTGTCTTTGTTGTATCCTGTAGCGCCAAGAATGTGGACACCGCTGGCCTCGGAAATTACCCGCAACTTGTCCGGCGCACGACCCAAATCGTAAGTTGTCATCTCGACAATGGCTTGACCACCCGCAGCCGTGAAGAAATCCAGCTCTTTAATCGCAGCTTCGACGCTATCCAAACGCAAATCTGGATCCAACTCGTCGTACGGCGAGGGGGGACGAAAGAGCAAATGGTCATGGCTATAGGTTCGACCCAGATCCCCAGGACGGATTGGCCCTAACACAGTCTGGACGATGGGCATTTCCTTCACCTCAATATCACTTATTCGGAACTATAATGGTGCGCCCCATTGCCTCAATCTTTCCTGAAGGTCATGCACGCTAATTTCCCGCCCTGACTTGTCTTCAGCCACGGCCATTGCGGCTGCCAAACCTGCCGCCTGTCCCATGGCCATAGCTGGCCCAGCAGAGCGAGCTGAGGCGTGAGCGTCATGCGTCGCTGATAAGCAACGCCCTGCAACGAGTATATAATCGAGATCATGCGGAATCAGGCAGCGATAGGGTATATCATAATATCCAAAGTCCTTGACGTAAATCCAGCGTGTATCAGCGCCCGCGTGATGGTCCTCGATCGGCATACCGCAGCGAGCGATGGCATCTTCAAAGCGTCTTCCTTCCAAAACGTCGTCTTTTTTTAGGACATAGTCACCAACGATGCGCCGCGTTTCTCGTACACCGATATGACAGCCGGTCTTAACCAAGAAAGCGGATTCGAAGCCTGGAACCCTATCCTTCAGAAATCGAACATATTCCTGGACTTGACGTCGCCCCTCTGTCTCCGCTTTACTGATGGCGATGATATCTGTGGCATCAACATCGGCGATGCGGGTCATATTGGCTTCGATCATACCTGGCGAGGGTGTGGGATGGAAAGATCCTTCAACACGGGGTAGATTGTACTCTCCGCTCCTTTGGGCTTCCTCCATCTCGGCCCACATAGCTTTCTTACCGAAAGCTTTCGCCCGTCCGATGTTTACATTCGCCATGAAGAGAACCGTTGTCAGCGATTGAATAGGCCCTTCCTCCCCCGCCTTTTCATAGCTCCCCCCTGCATGGGCAACGATATCAGCATCCCCCGTTGAATCCACAAAGAATTGCCCCAATACCCTCTGTAAACCTTGCTTCGTGGCTACAACGACGCCTGCCAGGTTGCCGTCCTTGAAATAGACGTCAGGCGCAAACGCGTGGTACACAATCAGAGCTCCGGCCTCGTTGGCCATTTCCTCCAGTACAAGCTTGAGGTACTCTGTCGAGAAAGTAATGCCAATACCGGAACCATAGGTGTTTGGGCGTTCGTAACACGCATCCAGTACCCTAAGCCGATCGATAACTTCGTCAGGAATTCCTCCTACGATTTTCACCGGATTCTCGCCAGGCGTGAAGAAACCGTAGATTGTGTCTATGCCGCCTGCCGTGATATTTCCCCCGAGAAATCCCTGCCGCTCCAGCAGTACTGTTCTCGCTCCCTGTCGCGCCGCAGCAATTGCAGCTACGCTACCTGCTGGCCCTCCCCCGACAATCAGTACCTCGCAATCCAACAAGAGAGGCAATTGTTTCATACTCCACTCCATGTAATAGATGGACTAATTGCAAATATATGAGTCACACCAGTATTTCACGAAAATGACACCACATATTCAACATTAACGACTATCGGACGAAGGCCTTATGACCTCGGCTACCTCAGCCAATTGATCGAATAGGTCTTCCGCGATTTCTTTATGGAAGACCTCTGCAATGTGATCACTCCAGCCATAAAGGAAATACTGCCATCCATCATGGATTGTTAAATTCCTCTGGCGTTCCTGCGCCATTGCTTGGTGCATGAAATCAAGCTCTCCCCTGTAGTTCAGTTCCCAGGCAATACCGCGCATGGGGAAGACACCATCATCGGTAATGGGTGAACCTGGTCGGTCTTTACCCATACCAGTCGCGTTGATGACCATCGAGCCAGCCGGCAGATCAGCCATGATTTTATCATTCCTAACTGGGTCTTCATTCAGGATATACATAACCTCAATAGTTGGCGGCAATCCGGCGACAATAGACCGGAGTTTATCTAGTCGTGGCTGGCTGCGATTAACGACGATAATACGCTTAGGCCGGTCTCCAGGCTCGGGGCGTGCCATCAGATAATATGTAATGGAAATTGCTGATCCACCCGCACCAATACACAAAACGTGACCCCCGGTACGATCCCAGTATCCTGGCTTAAATATGTGTTGCAAAGATGATCCTGCTGCGATCGGATCCTTGGCGTGACCAATCAATCGATTATCCCGCTTGGAGATACAGGACAAGTCGCCGCAAAGCCGGGCATACTTATCCAACTCGTCGAACATGTCCCCAGCCGCCTCCAACACATCGATCTTATGCGTCGTAACCAATGCGCCCAATGAGAGGGGGTCGTATTTTATCTGCGCAACTGCTTTACGATATTGTTCAGCTTCTGCATGCAGCGGTATGTCAACTCCGATTAATTGCGCACGATCGAGCCCAAGAATCTCAGCCCAAACCGGAAATACTCTCATAATGGTGGAACGGCTCGTTGTCACACCAAAGAAATACATCGTCGGTTCATCTCGATGTACAATTTTGTATCCGGATACATCTTCAGTCATGTTATTTCCTTCCTGTCATAGAAGACATCACATCTGAACTTGCTTAATGACTAATCAGGCAAAATAAGTCTACAAAAAAAGGGCTTGCTAATAGGAAAAAGGGGGTATATGGTGCGGGGACAAAGCTCACACACCACATTCCGTTCGCTTTCTCCCATTTGGACTTTATTCAACGCTGTCATTAAATTAATTACGTTGCTGGTCTGATCGATACGGGAAAGACTGCGTTGGATCGGGTTCTTGCTCTTCTCGACACTTACTTCCAAGCTCTAGATCGTGAATAAGGTCCGTAACTTCAAGCATGTCTCTGAAACACTCAAACGGAACATATGACATTTGCTGATCCTAGCAGAACTTCGCAAACTCCTTCTTCGCAAAAAATAAATCGGCTTCTGAAACAGGGCGGCGGTCTGCCAAACCATCGGCTTTGAGCTGAGCCGCCCCGCCCAGCACCCTGATTTCTCTTCAAGATTATCGAACCTAGTCGATGGCTCTGCAAGGCGCCGCTCCGCGGAGCCGGTTCCAGCGAATACGGCCGAAGCTTTCCCCATATCAGTCTTGATATCCATAATAATGATCGCAACAGTCATGACCTTCCATCAATGTTTTTGTACGTCGAAACTTAATTTTCGGATTGAATCCTTCAACTATATATGGATCACTTCCACATTTGATATGGAACATCCACTCAGTTCCATTAATCTCTTTAGCTAAATCATAGAGAGCACACTTAGTGCAATATACCTGGATTCCACCTTCTTTTCGCTCAATAGCAAATTCGAATCCCCTTGTTTTAAGTGGCTCCCATAGTAATCGAATTAAATCATCAACAGTATGACTCTCTTCACCTTGAGCAATTCCAGACCATTGGGCAAGTGTACGATCCGCAACCATCTCTTCAACCACCTCATAGACTTCTGGTCCGAACCTCTTCTTCATTCTGTCAAGAATGTCTATCGTCCGAACCATGAAATCTTTATACATTTGCCTGCCCTGCTCAGCAAGCCTTTCTTCAAGTTTTTTGTCGTTGGAAGTCATCTAGACACCCTCGCTTACGCTTTTACTTATTTTTTTCAGTCTTTTTGAGCCGCCGATCAATAATAGACTTATAACCTACTGCTGCCATCCAACAATTCCAACGCGCTAGTCATGTTTTACTCACGCACCACTAATGATCGTCGTTAATAATCTTCAGGATTTAATTAAGAAGAACCATTTGTGTCTATCACTTATATAAACCCGCAACGCGTCGTGCATGCTCGGCGATCGATGCAGTAAGCATCGTCTTGTCATGAGAAATCTGGGGTAGGGTTACGCCTTTATTGGCCAGCTTCTGCGCTGTCTCCGCCATAAGCGCCTGCATAATCGCACATGCTGCAATTGTAGACGCCGATGCCACCTTATGAGCGAAACCAGGAACCTCGACCAGCGCGTCGCCTGCCGGGACGCACGTGTCAATTACCACATCACACACCTCATAAAGCCGCTTGCCGCTGCTATGGCTTGGTTTACTCGATTTGGACTGGGATACTGATGTTATCGCAACCGTTTTCAGACCTTGTTCCTTGGCAACAAGCGCAATGTCAATGCCCATTGCGTGAACGCCTGAGTGCGAGATTACGATCATCAGGTCTTTTGGATCAAGACGATAATTCTCAAGGACTAAGCGTCCAAACCCTTCGAGGTTTTCCAAGTACAACATCTGCCGTATGCCTTGATTACCTAAGAGAGACACAATGTAGGACGTTGAGAGTTCGTGGATTGGTAACCAACCCGGGTAGGATCCGATGCGCGGAAATGCGTCGGCCGTAACAAGGAAAGAATGCCCCGTTCCAAATAGTATCGTGAAGCGATCTGCAGCAATCGCCTCCGCTGCCCAGGTTCCAACTTTCTCGATCGCTGCTCCCTGCGTCTCCTCGATCTTATCCAACACTTCATAAAGAGCGCTAAAGAATTTTTTAAATAGCATTGTCGGATCCTCCATATCAGATTTTTTCACTCTTGTGGGCGGCGTTAACGAATTATTCTCCTTGGTCAGAATAAGGGACCAAACTGCGCAATACCCAGGCAACGCCGCTTTCATCGTTTGTCGGCGCAATTAGATCAGCAGCTTCTTTCACATCCGTAGGAGCATTTCCCATCGCCACAGCAAGACCAGCGACGTCGAACATACTAATGTCGTTGTTAGCATCGCCGATAGCGACAACGCGCTCCAGTGAAATGTGCAGATGCTCTGCAAGCCGTTTGAGCGCCGTTCCCTTATTAACACCTGATTGTGTCACTTCCATGTAGATTGGAGTCGAGTAAGTCAAATAAACCGACTGGTTTCGCCGGCGGATCTCGTACTCAATAGATAACAGCACATCCCTGTCGCCGACGAGTGTCACCTTAGTCGGGTCATTGGGCACGGCTTGTAGGATATCGTCTACTACAACCACATTGGTGTCATTGAGGGGTTTAATTCGCTCAATGACATCAAGTCCTGCCTCAGCATAAATGCAATCCTGCGACTCGAAAAAAATACCGACACTCTTTGTACGCGCCAGCCCAACAACCACCGTCGCTTCTTCTCGAGGCACTGGGCTATGCGATATTACCTGTCCGTTGGAGTGATCGGCGATGTACGCGCCCCCTGAACTTATATAGGGTTGACCGAGCTCCAACCGATTAATTACCCGCAAGAGACCCATTCTGTTGAGCCCTGATACAAGAGCCACGTGGATCCCCTGAGCGCTTGCGTTATTGATTGCCGATTCTACGTCATCAGTAATTTCCCAGCGCCTATTAAGCAACGTACCGTCGACATCAATAGCGACGAGGTCACACCCGTAATACCAGTCAGACCCTGCCCTCCCGTCATCCTGCAGCCATCCTTGTCGAAGAGACATCATCAACCCTCGTATCTAATCACCCAGCCGCGATATCAATTGGATAGCGACCATACTCATGTGCTGCCTGGTATAGCGTTATAACATTCTCCGGGGGCACGTCAGGCTGCACGTGGTTTGTCGGGGCGATTATGTATCCTCCTCCCGGCGCAAGCTGCTGAATGCGACGTTTCACTTCAGTAATTACATCCTCACTACTACCCGGCAATGCTTGCTTGATGTCAATTGCGCCTAGAAAGGATAGATCGTCGCCGAATGCCGCTTTGATTTCGCCTGGATCCATCGCCGGCAACGGCTCGAGTGGATTGACGACATCAACGCCAATCTCGATGATATCCGGCAAAATTGGCGTAAAAACACCATCACAGTGGAACATTACTTTAATATCATCACGAAATTCCTTAATAACGTCCACCAACCGCTTGATGGCTGGTTTGAAATAATTGCGGAACATCGCAGGTGAGAAAGCCATCCCGGTCTGGGTCGCGTAATCGTCGCCAGGAAGCTCCACCAGATCAAAATATTTTCCGCCCGCCTCCAAGTAGCCCCTGAGGAGGATTTCGATTGTATCGGTCACTCGTCTCACAAGCGCCTGCGCGAATTCCTCATTCACCGCCATATCGATGAGGAATTGTTCGACACCACGCAGGTGCCCTGCCGTCAGGTACGGTCCATGCGAGGTCACCATGCGGGCAACCACGTAATAATCCGTATTCTCTTTTAGCTCCCGCGCCCGTTCGGCTACACCTACTACCCAGCGCGCCTCATTGGGGTCCGGCCACTGAACCAACGTCTCGATCTCTGCCACAGTTGCATCCGCCAGCAAACCCCTGCCTGGATGAAAGTGAGGCGCTCGATAATCCCACTGCTGTCCGTAGCCATCGAGGGAAACATCTGGCTTATCCGTCGGTCGGTTCACGCTGCTCGGCGAGGCGCCAGGCCAAACATAGCGCAAATCCGTCCCCAACATGTCGAGCAACCGATCATCCATGTACGATACACTATGGCCCCTTCGAAAGGGCGCCACAGGATCTCCCAGACCAAGAATATCGACCAAATTCAGATACACCTCATCCATAATTCCATAAGGACCTCCCCACAGAGCTGTAGGCACCCGGTCCGGCTCTTGATGATTCAGCGCTTCTTTAACACGCTCGCTTGGTTTCATTTCCGCCATCGTTCAGGTCTCCTATCCATAGCGCATAGCAGCCATGCGCATGGTTATTGGTTGACTACATAAGCCCGTTCCACGATGTTGACCAGATCATCTTGACTAACTGTTATTGCCACCTTGTTATAGAAAAAGCCATATGCGAGAAAAGAAGACTCAAACAGCCCTTATGCACTACCAATGATTATTGCATGAGAACGGAGATTTCGATTTGGGTACGATCTCCCCTCTGCCGTGCAATACCATACTCAACCGGATGACCTTTTGTGTCATACATAATGTCAGTCACGACTAGAAGCGGAGTTGTTGGTTCAATTTGGAGATGGGCAGCGTCCTCGCCGGAACAAGGCTGCGCCTCCACCCAACGCGTCCCATACCCGATGCAAAATCCATACTTGTCGCACATGACGCGATACAGCGAAACCCTTGTCAGATCCTCGCTTTCGAGACCCTGGAATAAGCGATACGGCAGGAAGGTAGTTGAAATTAAGATCGGATCAGCATCGATGTAGCGGATGCGAACAAGTTTAATTACCTTATCACCCTCATCCAACTGCAGTTCATCAACCACGCGCTTGCTCGCCTCAACTACTTCTTGTTCGAGAACGCGGGTTCGCACCTGGATCCCGCGCGATGACATATCCTCAAAGAAACCCACTCTGCGCTGGGTGAATAGCACCCTCACCTTCGAAGGTGCAACGAATGTGCCTTTGCCCTGAACCCTATAAAGCAAGCCCTCGCGTGCGAGATCATCGATTGCCTTGCGTACAGTTGTTCGACTCAGAGCATACATACGGCATAGTTCAGATTCAGAGGGTATGGGGCGCCCCACTTCCGACGCAGCGATTATCCCGCGCAGGATCTCTTCAAGCTGATAATATTTAGGGGTAGGAGGAACTTTCAAACGCGAGGACATAACCCGGTTAATCTCAGACGACATGGTAGAAAGAAAAACTCCTGGAATAATTCTCGATTAGAGCAGGATATGATAGAACGCTACTCATAGTGACATCATTACAAGTTCCTGTATTATAATAACACGAAAAAAAAAACCGTCATGAAATCATTCAAATAGCAGTTAATATAATGCTTGAAAAAGGTTACATTGAATCCCCTGAAAAAAGGTGGTCTGAGCTAGTCCTTTAGGCAGGTTGGGTGTTACTACTAATGAAAAGCTCACTTGATTGAAAGGCAACCATGGATTTTCCGTTCCATCAATAAATATTTGCAGACGGCGTTTATCACATGTGTCGACCAACTCTCAGCCAAACGACAGCGACGGCTTAAAGAGTACTGGGCAGGCGTCTTCTACCCCGAGTTCTTCCCTGGCCAGGACCTTCGGCTGCCACCTAAAAGAAGAACCCTTCGCGGTATTGTACAGCGATGTACCTTCACGCCCCAATTATATCGGTGAATGTTTTAGTGGGCCTGGAAGTGCTCAAGGCAGGGTTTGGCTGAAGCGATGAAGATGCGCATGATGCCATCATCTACAATCTGCAGGTGCGCTACGCTCTAGGGTATCGGGACATAGGGGAAAGCGAGTTTGACCTGCGCACGGTACACAATTTTCGACAGCGGCTCAGCAAGTACATGCAAGAGACGGATGAGAATCTGATCGAGAAAGCCCTGTGTCCAGGATCATGGACCTTTGAGCAGATCAGCGACGAGCAGACAGAAGCCTTTCAGTTGAAGACCGGCAAGCTGCGGACACCTGCACTTGCCGCAGGTGCAAGTGTGGACAGCACGCAGATCGCCAGTAATATCCGGCGAAAGAGCCGTCAGCAGCTGCTGGTCGAAGTTCTGCGCCACGTCATGCCAGCCTCCGTCGGCACGATGCAGCGTGTCCATCGTATGATCAGCCGGGAGGATCAACGACGCTACCAGGGCAATTTTGAACCGTATCTCAAAGGGAGCTCGGGGCAATACATCTATCACATCAAGGGAGAAGAGGTCGCTGACCACCTTCAACCGGTTGGTGAGTTGATGCACAGGCTGGTAAACGAACTGCGCGCTGGCTATGGACAGGAACCCACATACCAGATGATGGTGCGTTTTTTCCAGGAGCATTTCCTTATCAATGAGAGCGACTTGCGCCCCAGAGAAGAGGAGGAATTGAGCGCCGGGAGCCTGCCCTGGTCAGGATCTTCGACAATCGCCAGATGACTGAGAAGCCGCTTATCGTCGCAAGGATGACGAAGGCCATCGTGGATATGTGGCCAACCTGACGGAAACATGCGACCCGGAGAATAAGTTCCAATTGATCAACAAGGTACAGGTAGAGCGTGCGCCATAGTTAAACAGCACGGGAGGATGCCCTATAGAGGGCCAACACTAGAGAGAGGTGTTGTAAAGCACCCATCATATCCAGACCTGGTAACAGGCTGGGGAGTGGAGCATGTTGGGAAAGGCCTGAGTTTTGCATTCCACAGCAAACGACTGAAGGCCATGCGAAGTTGGATATGGTAAAAGTTGGATTAACTGAAGGCTAGTTCTGAGCGGTCCCTCTGTAAACACCAGGGAAAGTGGAATGCAACCCTGGCCACCATTCTCGTTAGGCCATGGCTCTAGACCTGGCGACTCTCTGAATAATAGGCGATACGTAATGAGCGTATTTAACAGAACGAACGGCCTACCTAAGTCCAACGATGACCTCTCGTGACCGAACTATGGGATCAACCTCACCAACCCAACACATAGCTGTGAAAGTGTGTTGGTGGGAGAACCTAAGATGGTGGCTCTGAAAATGGCGGTTGACGGAACTCTCATAGTACTCGACATGTCACCTGTAAGGGGTGAGGCATGGGAAAGGAGAGTAGCTGACCTTGGATATTCAAGCCGAAGGGTATCATGAAATAGGATAGCAGCCGGTGACGCATTGGATATCGTACGGATGAAAACCGTATTATAAGGTTCCTTAATTTGAGGTTTACACAGACACGGCTGTGTGAAAGCGGAGAGCCCGCTGCATCGAAAGGGTGCACGGCGTGGTTCGGGGGGAGGCGGTTGGAAACACGGGTCATGATGTACGCTGACCGCTTACCCCACCCAATAATGTCGAGGATGCCGACATGTTGGAGGAGGTACTTCCAGAACTGAAAGAGCGTACTGATGTGAAGCAAATCTACACGGATGGTGGATACGGAAGCCCAGACTTAGACAAGCCCATGCGGCGCACGGCTATGGATCTATCGAGAAACAGGGTTTCAGGAAGTTGGTTATTGATAATGAGGGCCAATATTCGATTATCGATAATCTGCGATGGCTTCCACTTGGAGAGCGACTATGAAAGATATTAAAAGATGCCGTGTCTTAGTAACGCCGAGATCTTATGGTCAACACGATCCGAACCTGCGCACCGAGCTCGAGAAACAAGTCGGGGAAGTGGTCTACAATACTTTAGGTCGACCTCTTACTTCTGAGGAGCTTAGACCACTCCTCACAGGTATTGACGGCTATATCGCCGGGGTGGACGTAATTGACCGTAGTGCTTTAGAGGGAGCGAACAAGCTAAAGGTTATCGCTCGGTATGGCGTCGGGTGCGACAAAGTTGATATGGAAGCTACCAGGGAAATGGGCATCGTTGTAACTAACACCCCAGGTGCTAACTCCGTGTCCGTTGCCGAGTTGACCATAGGTTTGATGCTCTCCCTGGCGAGGATGATCCCGTACGCTGTCAATGCGACCAAGTCAGGGATGTGGCCTCGCATTTCCGGGCTCACCTTGGAGGGTAAGGTCGTCGGCTTAGTCGGTTTTGGGTCTATAGGTAAACAGGTAGCACGAAGATTGAGCGGATTTAATTGTTCCCTTTTGGTGTATGATCCGGTCCCAGATATTGCATTTGCGGAGGTCCATGAGGTAATGATTCTCCCTCAGGAGGAGGTAGTCCGTAAATCTGATTTTCTATCTTTCCATTTACCACTTCTTCCTGAGACTCGCGGGATGATCAACGCTGCCTTCCTCAAACGGATGAAACCAGGCTCGTACCTTATCAACACCGCACGAGGAGGTTTGGTAGATGAGGAGGCATTACTTGACGCATTGAAAAGCGGAAGGTTACGCGGCGCTGCTCTGGACGTCTTCGCTCAGCAGCCCCCAGGCACGGATAACCCGTTGTTGCTTCACCCTCATGTTATAGTCACGCCGCATACGGGTTCTCACACAGATGGTGCAACTAATGCGATGGGATGGGCTGCCTTGAAAAACTGTCTTGCAGTACTTAGAAGAGAAGAACCCACCTTTCGAGTCATGTGATTAAGGAGAAGTTACGATGAGCAAGGAACATACTTTATCTCGCGTCCAAGAACTTGGTCTGCTTGCAGTTCTGCGAGGCCCATCACCTGAACTGACGTTGAAGATGGTCGATGCACTCATCCGAGGTGGCGTTTATGGCATCGAAATTACTTATAGTACGCCGAGCGCAACAGAGGTCGTGAAGACGCTCGACGAAAAATATGGTGACCAAATCTTGATAGGTATGGGCACCTTGACGGAGGCTGAGCAGGCTGTAGAGGCCAACGAAGCGGGCGCTCACTTTATCGTCAGTCCGCATTGTGAAACGGAATTGGCTCAAGCTATGATTGCCACGAACCTGGTTACCATGATCGGTGCTTTTACCCCCTGTGAGATTATGGAAGCCCATCGCTTGGGGGCAGATATCGTAAAGCTTTTTCCGGGTTCATTAGGTGGTCCCAAGTATTTGAAGAGCATTCGTGGTCCTTTCCCGGATATCCCGATCATGCCTACAGGTGGCGTATCCGTCGATAATGTTGCAGATTGGTTTGCTACAGGTGCGATCGCAGTAGGAGCCGGAAGTGCTCTCTGCCCAGGTGCCTGGGCTATTGAAGGTCGTTTTGATGACATCACAGAACGGGCCAGAGCCTTCGTTATGGCAGTGCAAGATGCTCGATAGGTAGGCTGGGTTGAATGTTTTGGAGTTGGGACCCAAAATGGGTAGCATTTTTCTAATCTGAATACTTGGGAGTGAATGAATGCCGGTAAGTAATACACCAACGGAGTTCCACATTATCAATAAGGAGAGGCCAACTTTCTGTTTTGTAGGTGTCACCACTAGTAAATCTTCGATTATGAAGGTGTTCACTCGCTTGGCGGAAGCTCTGGAATACCCCGAAGTTGTCTTGGAAGGTATCGATCATGTTTTGCATGATGAACCTACTGCCTACAGGCAGACGGTTGCCCAGATTAAATTCGACCCGCTCTCTCTCGGAGCACTGGTCACAGCACACAAGATCGATATCCTCGAGACAGCAGAGGATATGTTCGATCTCCTCCATTCGTCGGCTAAGATTACAGGTGAGATTTCCTGCATCTCAAAACAAGGTGATCTTCTTGCAGGTCACGCCAAAGACCCTCTCACCGCTGGATTGAGCCTGGATTCTATCTTGGGTAAAAGATTATTTCTCACGCACCGGCGGCCACGCCCTGCTTTTCGGCGCTGGGGGTTCTGGTAAGGCTATCTCGCTGCATTTTATTAATCGGGATAAGAGGGGGCCTCACAGCCCAATCCCTCCCACACCACCTTGCGTATGGGTATGTACACGGCGGTTTGGTTGGTTATGCGCGCCGTCGAGCGGACAGGGTCGGTAACCCAAACGAAACAAAATATCGTTTAGAAACGCATAGATTAGTGCCGGGCTGCGGCTGATGCGCCAGAGACCGTGGCGACCGCCTGCTGTTTGGGCAGCTAGTCGCTGACTGATGCCCCGGTCGTAAAGTTCTGCATAGCGTCGGCGTTCGCGTTTCCACGATTTCCAGACCGTGGCCCGTAGCCGTCGCCGAATCCACGAAACCAGATGTTCCTGTACCCAAGGGGTCTCGCAGAAACCTAAGGATCCGATCTAGCCAATCAAGGATTTCTCTCGTCGCCCCCGCTACCTTGCCAATCAGAAGCTCTCCCTGGTATTTCGGTGTCCAGACGAAATGGTATTTCAGGTCATAGACCGCATGCACACTTGCTTTGGGAGCCATGGGTCAATTCTATCAGCCCTCCGGGCTGCCCGCTTTCATCCCTACAGCAAGCTGCAGGGTATTCAGCGGGTTACATTTATAAAGCATCTGCCAGTATGAAATTGTGGGAGATATGATGTGGAGGACTCAATGGTGGTAAACTATGCCATCATGTAAATGCAGGGAGCACATAATCATCCGCAAATATGACTTGGCATACCTTCCCAGCCGAGCCATCACAACCTTTCAGATCATAGTGAAGTCAGATTAGTCCAGGAGGCCCCATTGACCGCAAAACGCGAGATAACCGTTTGTCATAAGGTCGGGCTGCATGCGCGCCCTGCGGCGATGTTTGTGAGAACCGCTATGGGTTTTTCCTCCCAAATCAAGGTGGAGAACCTGAGTAAGGGAACGGATACTGTTGATGCCAAGAGCATTCTTGGCGTTCTCGCATCATGTGTAAACCAGGACGATCGCATCTGCATTATTGCCCAAGGTGATGATGAAGAGAAAGCCCTGATTGCGCTTTGCGATCTGATTGAACGCAATTTCGACGAGTCTCTATAACTGCTTGGCTCTTTGAACACTGCCAGATCCACTCCTTAGTTACCATTGCCAGCGCAATGCATTTTACTACCGGTGGCTGTGTCGCATCCTTCCCCCTGTGCCAGCTATAAAAATTTTTGAAAGCTTATTGCATAGGAGAGGAAGTGGCTTCTAATGGCGCTCCCTCATCATTATTCATACAGCGAACCGTGCGAATGTCTTCCTCTTTACCGGTTGGAACAGTCAGCATTCCATACATATCCGGTCGACGGGCCTTGATCCAACGCTGCCCTGAACACATTTCAAGAACGCTCGCATCCAGGTCTGCAACCACCAAATCGTCATCAACCTTACAGGTTTCCACCAAGATCTCCCCGTATGGATCAAGGATCATGGCATTACCAGTACGCACCTCGTTTTCATCAATGCCTACGCCGTTGCTGAAGATAAGGAACATGCCGTTGTCGTGTGCCCGCGCTGGCAGCCAGCGCATCAACCACCCGCGTCCCTTAGGACCGCGGAACTCAGCCTCTATGGCTTTAGGATTCTCCACGCGACTCTCCCATAATTCCGGATCAATCAAGCCCATGCACCTGGGGCTGGGAGAGTTGGCTCCGCCGGTCTGGTGAGGCGCCAAGAGAACCTCCGCCCCCATGAGGGCTGTGATCCGCGCATTCTCAATAATATTGTTGTCGTAGCAAATCAGAACACCCACCCGGCAACCTTGCGGTGTGTCGAAGACAGTGTATGTATCGCCGGAAGTCATATGCTCACTGATGAAACAATGCAGCTTTCGGTGGCAGGCGGTCTGACCATTCGGCATAGCAACTACATAAGCGTTATAAAGCCTTCCATCATCCGCCCGTTCGATTAGCCCGGCGCCTATGGTCATGTTGAATTTCTTGGAAAGGCTCATAAGTTCCTGTGTGGACGGTCCATAGGGAACCGGTTCAGCGAGATCGTCGATCTCAGAACGAGAAAGGCTTTGCACATGCACGTAACCGGTGATGCACATCTCGGGAAATGCAAATAGATCCACCCCCCGGGCAGCGGCGTCTTTCACAAACGCGGCTATCTTGCTCAGGTTCGCACTTTTATTACCTGGCGCATGATTGAATTGCACTGCGCCGGCTTTAATACTTTGCATGGCTATTACTCCATCACCCCACACATACCCCCTTTTCCTACTGGCGGCTGCTTTTCAGTAGACTCATGATACAGAATGCTGCTATATACAGAGGTTTTTTTTAATCTATTCTAGATTGGCATGGCGGGCGAACATCTGCTCCGCATCCATACCGAGTTCATCCATCAGTTGCAGAATAACTATATCAAGCACCAATCCAAGCGATTGCTCGAAGAGGGAACCCATCGGTTGGATTGAGAGCGACATATTCGATCCTGCCAGCTTAGGCGTTGGGGCAGGGATACACACCACACAGACGGCTTGATCACCAATCGGTGATGAAGCGGCTGTGGTGATCAATCCCACCTGCGCTTGTAAGGTCCGCGCACGGCGTGCATAGCCCACCAACGAAGCCGTTTGCCCCGAGCCGGAGCCGATCACCAATAGATCGCCTTTCCCAATACCACGTGCAGTGCTCTCGCCCACTACATATACCGTCAGGCCGAGGTGCAATAGACGCATGGCAAAGGCCTGCATCCGCAAACCCGAGCGTCCCTTCCCTGCGACAAATACACTCCGGGCTTGGAGTATAGCTCGGCGGAGGGCCGCAACCTCACTCTCATCAACAGCCTCAAGGGCGCCCCCCAATTCACTCATAAGCGAGGTAGCAAGACTATGAAATGGTGTCATTAGCGTTGATCCTCCGTCGAATAGCCTGAGCCACCCGCGCTGGGTCGGAGGCATTGGTAATCGCGGCGCCGACCACAACAATCTTGGGTGCCAGGGTCACCACCTCGTCAATTGTGTCCGGTCCAATTCCCCCCGCAACGGCAAGCGGGGCATCTGGTAGTGTGCGCCGCAAGCATCGAAGATCATCCAGAGGTGTCCTGCCAGAAGACTGTAAATCATACGCGGTATGTACGCATAATAGATGGCAGCCCATCTCCAGCAGTTCACGGCTACGCGCCACCAGGTCCGGAACCTGTATCATATCCACCATCACTTGCCGACTAAAGTCCTGTGCTGCCGCGAGGACGCCTCTCACAGTGACATCCGCTGCCAAGCCTAGCACCGTAACTATGTCACAGCCTGCACTAAAGGTGGTACTGGCTTCCTCTTCACCTGCATCCATGATCTTGAGGTCAGCCAACAGTGTCAGATCGGGGAAAGCTTGGCGCACTCGCAACGCAGCGCCGATCCCCTCGCGATAAATTAATGGTGTACCAATCTCAGCTATGTCAATGTACGGACGAATAACCTGCAAGATTGCTAGGCTATGCTCTATGGGACCGTCCAGGGCAACTTGAAGTTTCATCGCGTTTTTTTATCACAAGGGGCTTGGCAAATACCACACTTCCCCTATTAAATTCTTTATAAAATCGGAGTTTGCACACCGCATCCCGGCATTATTGATCGTCACTGCCTCCTACTTGACATACGCCTTTACAACCTTACAGACGCCATCAGCCTGGTTACGCAACCGATAGGGCCCCGTCGCCGCTGGTATCAAAATAGTTTCGACATAATGCAGCGGATGGCTGCCTCCACTCCACTCAACCAGGATGCTCTCCCCCTCTACTAAGTTGAGTATGTGAAAGCGCTCTCCATCCGTATCGTCGTTAAACTCGCCGGTAAACTCCGACCTATAAATCGAATAAAACATCAATGGGTGCTCGCCAATTAAATATTCAGTCCAGCCATTGCCGACGCCAACAATACGCGGTGAGGTGATAAGGTTTTGGCGTACCCACTTGGTCTTACGATTGAAATCAATGTTATCCCAAGCTCGCTCTACGTGGAGCGGTCGAAACCTTCCTTTCAAGTCACGGCGCAGATAATCGTAGATCTTAAATGTATAAAGGTAAGGCGTGGCGCCGATCTCGAGTACAAGATTATTGGCTCCGCTGCAGTGCACGGTCCCTGCTGGAATTAGATAAAGGTCATGGACGCGCGTTGGCCAGGCGTTAACGAAATCCTCTGTATCAAAGCTAACGCCCTCGTCTCGTGCAAGCTCCGCTGCGCGTCGAAATGCGGCTGACGTGGTGGTCTCCTTTAACCCCAGATAGCAAAGACCTCCCTCGCCCGCTTGCAGAATGTAATACGATTCGTGCTGCGCATAAGTCAGACCGAACTCACGGGCTATGTAGTCAACTTGGGGGTGCACCTGGCAGGATAGGTTTCCGCCTTCGATGGTATCGTCATAACTGAACCGAATCGGAAAGCTGGCGCCGAAGCGCTCCGCGACATGCGGTCCTTGCACGTTAACCGTTTCCTGGGCCATCATCATTTCTAGCGGAACCTCAAGATAGAGCTCCCCATCCCGAAATAGCACTCCATTCTCCGGGGCAATCAACTCAAAGGACCAGGCATAATTTGTTTTGGAAGGGTCGAGCTGCATATGCCTCTTCATCCACTGCCCGCCCCACGTGCCTGGGTAGAAAATCGGCTTTACACGGAAGGGTCGTTGCGAAAGGGAAGTTAGCTGGTCCCGTAAAACATTACCTCCGATCAGCAATGGTCTACTAGAATCTGACAAATCAATGTAAAGGTCCAGCTTTGGCAACAACGCTACCTTATGGCGCTCCATCACCGGCCAATCCACCCAATACATGCTCTTCTGTGCCGGGTAGGAGGGTGTACCAAGCAACACATCCCGACCGGAAAGCGCCAATTCAGTGATAATCTCCTTTGGCAGATCTACCCATACCAACCCACCATCCAATCCGAGAAGCGCACAGCCCTGACCGAAGCACACCACCAATTCAGACCGCTGCGCCTCCTGATGCACCCGCTGTCGCAACCCTTCCAATCCCTGCGAGTCAAAGAAATCAACCAGATTGCCGGGATACAACTTTCCAAAAACAGCATCATCGTTGTCCAGCCAGTTCGTCAGTAATTTCTGTATTTCTCGAGCTCCCAACCTCGCACTCGAGACATCGATGAATGCTGCGTGATGCCCTTTAAGCGCCGTCTGTAATTCGCGCTTCAGCACATCCCAATCCGCCCCACTCATCCCATCGATGATCCAGACGGTGAAACCCTTTGAGAGCAGACACTCTGCAAGCCTGTCATAACCTGATGCCAACTTCCCCGACTGAAGCTCATAAGACGGCAAGGTATCGTAGGACCCACTCTCAACCATTGTCTCTATTTATACCTTCTAATGACATGAGTTGAGCGCCTCAGGAAGCGACTACTCATGAATTGCAGGCAAGCTTCTTAAATACATTCCCGTTTCGACGGCGTCTGTCACAGTATTAATTAATCGATTCATATGTGGCAGAGCACTAGTGCGATTTTGGTGGATACGCCACATCGAAAGCACGAGCATAACGCGGCTGGTCCGTACGTTGTGCATCCGGGTTGCCTCCTGCACGGGCCACTTCGGTGTAATACGGGATGATTTGGGCAGGCAGCACGTACAATATCGGCTTAAGGGCTGGCAGTGTGGTCGGTATCCGTACCACCCAATCGGCAATTGAAGCCAGTCTTTCATCGTTATCGTCCGCCACAACGATACAGGGCGATTTTACTTCCCGAGTAACATGCACCGCGCGCACCGCGTATTCATATTCCTCTTCATCCGGCGCCAGTATCACAGTAACAATGTCGGATGCTAAATAACCTACTCCTCCATGTAGGAAATCGACCAGCGAACGTCCCCTGGCGGGGAAATGAGCCATTTCCTCAAATCGTAACGCCATCTCCCATGCTGTCGGCAATTGATTTCCCATCGTCGGAATCACCGCTGCTCGTTGGGGTTGGATTGCCGAACCTATAGCCTGGTAGCGTGCGTCCATCGTCTCTAGGACCTGGCGCATCTGCTCAGGGATTTTCTCGAGTGAAGACTGTACATCCTCGAGTGACTGCGCCGGTCGTCCAAGGATCAACCCAAGCTCAATTGCCAGGAGGTATATAAACGCCAATCGGGTCGTGTAATCCCACACCAAGCCAAAACCACCTGGGGCAACATATTTATCTTCTGCCGCATCAGTAAGGCGAGTGTTGTCCAGATTGACGAACGCTAAGGTATAGAACCCGGATTCACGGGCGGAGCGCACTTGCTCCACCACCTCGATCGTATTTCCAGAGGCGGAGAGGCCGACAACGATAGTTCCTTCTTGATCCTCACCGCTTGAGGGACCAGGAATCCTGGAGCTTTCCATCCAATAAGATGGTATTCCTGTAAGGCGCCAGATCACATGTGCTGCCGATGCGCCGAGGTGATAGGAGGCGCCGATGCCAGTGAAGAGAATCCTCCTTGGATTCCGTGCGTGAATTTGTCCAGCCATCCGCTTGGCGATCCCTGGCGCGGTTTCGAGAGCCTCCTGGACCAACCCGGGCTGGCGGAACATATCATCGTAAGTCCAGAACGGATGCTCCTTACGAGGCGTCCGCTTCAACGCCTTATAGTAAGTTGGGGATTCACAGGCTGACTCATACACCTTGGCATCAAAGTTAAACGTAAGTGTGCTTTCTCGCACCTTTGATTTCGTCATTAGAAGTATTCCTCCCAATGAATTTCGACTAAATCATATCTTTAAGCTGCCGGCAGGCTTTATCCACTGCTCTCAATACAGGCCTAAGTTCCTTCCGCACGTCTGCCAGTTGTTCTAGAATCTTGGCTGAGGAATCTTGCTCAAACTCTTTCTGGACTTCTTTAGCTGAGCTGTCATCGTGGGACACCCTCACACCCTCAAAAACTGCTTGGATCGTTTGTTGTTGAAGTGAAATCACATCTAACAGCTGCACGACGACGCGGAGCGTAACCTCACTAGTGGACATCGCTCGTCCGAGCCAAACGGCAAATTCCTGCCGGCCTACCATTTCCTTT
This sequence comes from Anaerolineae bacterium, assembly GCA_030605795.1. Taxonomy (GTDB): domain Bacteria; phylum Chloroflexota; class Anaerolineae; order Anaerolineales; family E44-bin32; genus DUEZ01. The sequence continues at coordinate 22,639 of JAUWHR010000071.1, forward strand.
GCCGAACTTATCTTCTTTCGCCGTTTCATGGGGACCTCCATTACTGATAGAAACCAGCTGTGCGACGAGCATGCTCTGCAAGGACTGCACTGACCATGGCCTCAACAGCTTCTTCTTCCTCAGGACTCATCTTGGCATTGTGGCTTGGGAAAACCGGCAGCGATTTCCCTCGTTCAGCCAGCTTCAATGCAGTCTCCGCTGCCAACGCTTGCAAGACAAGACTCCCCGCGATAGAGGATGCTGCCGCCACTTTGTATGGCAAACCCTGAATCTCTACCAGGGCATCACCCTGAGGCATGCATGTATCAAGCGTGCGATCACAAACCTCAAATAACCGTTTGCCGGTCTTGTGGTACGATCGGCTTGCACGGCTGTGCTCCAAAGAAGTGATGGCTACCGTCTTCAGCCCTTGCTTCTTGACCTCAAGGGCAATCTCAATACCCATCGTGTTCACACCCGAGTTGGAGATCACAATCATTATGTCCCTCGGATCCAATCGGTAGTTCTCTAGCACCAATTTACCGAAACCATCGACCTTTTCCAGGAACATGGCTTGCCGTAATCCTTGATTGCCTAGCACCGTCGCAATGTAGGACGTGCAAAGTTCGTGAATCGGCAACCACCCGGGGTAGCTCCCGATCCGAGGATATACATCCATCGCCGGTATGGCGGAGTGACCCGTTCCGAAGACAAGGACAAAGCGATCACAGGCGATTGCATCAGCCGCCCATTCCGCCACCTCAGCAATTACCTCATCTTGCTCCTTCTCCAATCGCTCGAAGATCTCCCGGAATTTTGTATAGAATTGTTTGGCTCCCATGATCCATTCTCCTTTTAATGATTATTCGATACAGTAGATATTTTAATCACCTGCATTCGTCCTAATGCCCCTTGTGCGGAAAAAAATAGCATCCACGCCCTCGCCTGGCGTGTTTGACCAATCCTTTATGCATTAAAACTGCCAAGGCGAGTAATGGCCTTGTATCCGGCTGCGATCAATCCAGCCCCAATAAATGCCTGGCATTCCCGTCCGTAATAAGTTCAATATCGGTCTCTGTGAGAGTTAAAGGCTCGGGCAGCATCTTGGACGCGGCTTTAGCTTCAAGCAGAAGATCCAACATCCGCTTCGGTGTGTACCAGGGGAAATCCGAGGCAAATAGTACCCGCCGGACATCGCCAACTACCTCTTTCATTGCCACGAGCAACGCCAGAAGTAATCCGTAGCCGGTTGCCTTTCCCACATTAGCCGAGATATCCACATATATATTCGCATGGCGACGCATCATTGTAAGGGTTTCTTGATACCAGAAACGTCCAGCGTGAGCCAGAATGATCTTCAGATTAGGAAAGTGAACCGCGATCTCATCTGCAAGATGCGGATTGGAGTAGCGATCAGAAAGCTGGCTAGGGCCCGATCCGCTATGAAGAAGCACCGGCAACCCGTAGTCCTGCAGCATCTCATATATGGGGAAGCAACGTACATCTCCTGGATCAAACATCTGCATCGGGGGATGTAGCTTCAAGCCACGAAGGTCAAGCTCTTCAACCGCTTGCCGAAGTTCATTCGAAGCATCGGAGGCCAGTGGGCTCACCCCTGCAAATCCGAGCAAGCGATCAGGCGCTTCTGCCACTTTGCTTGCCACATATTCGTTACTTACCCGCCAACCGAAGTTCTCCGATCGCAGCGGGAGAAGCACTCCTAGATCGACGCCGGCCTCGTCCAAAGCCGCTAATAACGACTCCGTTGTGAAGAATGACTCAGGTTCACGATCGCCAAAGTAACCGCGGCTGGTCATCTGTTCGACAATGTACTCCGGAGTATGTTCCCACTGCCAAAGGTGAACATGGATATCAATCATGAATTCATCCCTCATTTATCTCAGGTGTGGAGCGCAGCAGATTGTTCATCCTTTGTAAACCTTCGAATGATGCTGCTGCCGATGTCTCCAGGGTTCCATCCGGCCCAACATGATGAGGCTCTAAGCTCACCACACCCTCATAGTGATCGCGCTCCAAACAGTCCAGGATCTCTTGCCATTCAACTTGTCCTTGCCCTATGGGCGTATAAATCCGCCCTTGATCCAGATCAGGGTCAATGCGTATATCCTTGGCATGCACATGCGCCAGGCGTTGGCGCACTATCCCATAGACAGCCAGGTAGTCCTGCTCGTTCGATCTCAATGCGTTACAGGGGTCCCAGAGCAATTGCAGCCAGGGCGAATCAATGATGTCAATGAGACGAGCCGCCCTCCGGCCCCAATCAAAGTATGTATGAGGGCAATTTTCTAGTACGAGAGGGATTCCCGCTGCCCTGGCCATGCGTATCCCCGGCCGGATTCGTTCTGCAGCTTCTTGAAAGGTTTTCTCAATTGACGGTCCTGTCCGCCAGAATCCAAAGATACGTACCATCGGTGCTTCAAGCACAGTCGCGATCTCCAGGCATCTCTCGAGAGCATGCAGGTGTTCAGCGTAGCGGCCATTAATACTGCGGAAGTTCGTATCCCACTCAATAGGCTCGTCCCGTTCGTCAAGATGGCAACGAAGGAAGACTGTGCTCGACAGACAACATAGGTGAAGTCGATGCTTCTGAAGTAAATCCTTTAGTCGTCCAACCTCCTCATCGCTGAGTGTCTCAATATTCTTCCCCCAGGCTGTGTGAAGCTCGATTTCACTCAAGCCCCATTCCTGCGCCATGGTGAAAGCGCGTTCCGTACTTGGGCTCAACTCATTCGCAATCGCTCCAAGGCGAAGCATATTAACCTCCCCCAGTGGAACTGTATTCAACAGCAAACTGATAAATTTCAACAATATTTTCAGGAGGGACATCGGTTTGTAAATGATTGGTCGGTGCCATGATATACCCACCCCCGGGAGCCATATGGTCCACAACCCGCCGCACTTCAGCCAGCACATCCTCTAAGGAACCCCGCAAAGCACCCTTTGTGTCCAGGTGGCCATGGAAAATCAGCTCTGAGCCAAAGGTCTTCTTCAACATTTGAGGGTCATTTCCAGACGCGTCCGGCTCCACAGGATTGAGCACCTCAACCCCGATCTCAATCAGGTGAGGGATCAGCTTAAGGATCGAGCCGTCACTGTGCAAAAAGATCTTTGCTTTTGGCGCCTTGCGCTTGATCAATTCGTTCAATTCCCGCCGCGCGGGAGCGATGATCTCCGCGAATACCTCAGGGGAAATAAGCGGCCCGTATTGCGCGCCATAGTCATCACCGGTCTCAACCATATCAACATAAGGGCCAACTGCGTCCAAATAGACCTCGTAGAAGCCTATCTGTACCTCCTTGATTTTTTGCACCAGCGCCGATGCGAAGCGCTTGTCGAGTATAAGGTCAACCAAGAACTGCTCCATCCCACGCATGCGTAATGCCATTTCGAAGATGCCCTGCGTGGCGGAACGAGCTGCAATCGCACAATCCGTGGATTCTCGCAACTGCCGTGCCTCTTCAGCCAATCCATCGATCCTGCCGGGGTCATAAGGGTCAGGCCATGGATAATTTCTTAGATCACCGACGGTTGCGCTCTCAAGTGGGACATTGACAAAATTCATAGTCTCACCAATTTTCTTGCGCAACATGCCCCATTCATCTGAGATGCTTCCATCCTCACTTACTGTGGGCTGCCAATCGACTGGTGGACGCATCCAAACCCTCCGAAAGTCAACCCCTAATAATTCCAGGACGCGCTCATCATAGTAATTAACGTTCTCCCCTTTGCGGAACATACGCCCTTTGCCCTCAATTTCCAAATGATCCAGCAGAACGAAATAAGCTGGATCCATCAAGCACGAAGCCGTACCCATCAGATCCATGGGCATCCTATCGGGTTCCTTGTGAGCAAACGCTGCTAATACCCGTTCGTGGGATGTCATCTCAGCCATCGGCTATTCTCCATTCAAGCATTCCCTGGTCACAGATAAATGAAATTGTCCACTCCATCATAATCGCCAATCTGGGTAGAAGACCACTGGGATTCAAGCCGATAAAATAGAGTATACAAAGAAGGGCAACAAATCCATCAATCAAATAATAAACCTCTCCACCAGCTCGAGCATACGGAATAGATCACGTTCGAGACAAGACCCAGCGCTGGATGGCCTCCGCCACGCCATCCATGTCATTAGAGGCCACCACTAAGCCAGCCCGCGCTTGGACGGCCTCTGGAGCATTGCCTACAGCCACGGCATTCCCCGCGACATCGAACATGCTCAGGTCGTTGAAGTTATCCCCGATCGCCATAACTTCACTACGGGGGATATCCAGGTGCTCAGCAATCCAAGCCAGGGCGAGACCTTTCGACGCATCTTTACTCCCGATCTCAATCGATCCCGGGCTCGAATAGAGAATGTTCAAGCCTGGCATCGTCTCATGGGCAGCTTCATAGAACGCAGCAAGCCGGTCCTGGCGATTGAGATCGATCACGATTAGTTTATCCGGTTGCGGTGGTGCATCCGCCAGGAGGTCGGTCACAACATTGGGTGCGCGCTGAAGACTACGCTGTTCAAAGCGCATTTCCTCGCATTCAAGCTCCACATACCAATCCATCCCGCAATAATAGCCAACATAAAGATCATGCTCCCTTAAGAGTTGGATACTTTCCTTCGCCTCCTCGGTGGTCATCGGGTGATGGAGGAGCACTTTCCCACTTACACGATCTACCACATAAGCCCCGTTGTAAGCGACTTGTATATTATCCAGACCCAACCTGCGTGAGGCCTCATCCATGCCGAATGGCGGTCGGGCTGATACTATCAGCACTTCCACACCCGCCTGACAGGCGAGAGCCACTGCCTCGACGTTAGCGTCGCTGACACTGTTGTCGCTTCTAAGCAATGTGCCATCAAGATCAATTGCCAGCAGGTTAACTCTTGGCCCCATCCTAATTATTCTCTCAGTACCAACTCGTAAAGCGCCCATGCAACTCCGCCTTCATCGTTTGTCGGCGCGATTATATCGGCGACCGCTTTTAATTCTGGGGGCGCGTTCCCCACCGCGATAGACAGTCCGACGACCTCAAGCATGCTTTTATCATTTCGCCCGTCTCCAATAGCAACGGTCCGCTCCAGTGCAATTTGTAGGTTCGCTGCCAGTCGGCGCAATGCGTTTCCCTTGTCCACACCTGCCCGGGTAACTTCGAGGAAGATCGAGCCAGCGTAGATCATATGCAGACCTTGAGTTTTTTGCCGTAACGCAAGTTCAGCATTCTTCAGTCGATCAGGGTCACCGAACAGTGTCGCTTTCGTCGGCACAGTCTTGTTTTCTGCAAGGATATCAAATGATCGCACAACCTCCTCGCCAATAGCTTCTCGAAGCAGTGTGTCAAGGTCCGCATCAGCTTCACACATAACTTGATCTTGCCAATCGAAGACCACCCCCACTCCTTCTTGCCGGGCAATGGCCACGAGCATTTCAGCATCCTTATGGACCAATGGACGATGATAGATCACTTCCCCGCAGGATGGGTCGACGATGCATGCCCCGCCGAAAGCAATATATGGTTGATCTTCTATCTGCAATGCCTGCTGGATTGGCGCAAGCGCGACCATCCCGCGTCCGGTGACAAGCGAGACCCTTATACCCCTCGCACGCACTGCCTGGATGGAATCCAGCGCACCAGGAGAAAGATCGAAATCAGAGGTGAGCAGTGTGCCATCTACGTCGATGGCGATCAGTTCATACTCCGGCATTCCAGTCACCTGTTGTGTGGTCTTCCTTTCAACTGCCTACAACTCGGAGACATCAACCCAGGAGTTGGTCCTAGCCGCGACAGCCGCCGCCTCGATAACCGCTTGAACCCGCACCCCCTGCTCCAGTCCAGGATCATATGGTTTCCCATCAAGGGTATTACGGATAAAGTTCGCCATGCTTGCGAAGTGGAAGCGCATCATCCCAACTGGTAGATCCGCACCCGGAATAGCCGCATCGGGATAACGTTGGACGGTGGGGATTTTAATCCAGCCGCGCTCCTCTGCTGGTTTTTCCTCTTCAGCCAGAGAAAGATAGTTAGGATCCATGAGATTCCAACTCAGAGATCCCCCGCTGCCATAAATTTCCAGTACCATCTCATTTACTGCACCATGGATCAATCGCCCCGCCTCTATGGTCCCTATAGCTCCACCAGGGATGGACATCTGCATGAGCATGTGGTCATCAGTTTCAGTTGGCGCCATGCCTGCCTTGCCCTTCTCCCGCGGACGTTCATGGATGAAAATGCGTGTCTGAGCCGTCAACCGCTCCGGCATACCTATGAGCCAAAGCATCAAGTCGATTAAATGAGGCGCGTAATCATTAAGCACACCGCCGCCGCTCTTGGCTAACTCACCTTTCCAACGCAAGGGCTTAGCCCCGTCGCAATAGCTGGAGCGATAATAAACCGCTCGAAAAGCATAAATATCCCCGAGACGACCTTGCTGAATAAGGTTATGAGCGTATTGCAGGGCTGGGCAAAAACGGAACTCAAAGATCATCTGGGCATCGCGCTTATTCTTCTTCGCTACGGTTAAAATCTCATGCGCTTCTGCCAGATTCATGGCAATCGGTTTATCCATATAGATAGCTTTATCTGTTTCAAGGCTGTCGATCAGCATTTCGCGGTGCAGGTATGTTGGTGTAGCGATCACAACAACGTTGATATCGTCACTAGCCAGCAACTTTTGATAGTCCATCGTATGCCACTTAAATCCAAAGTGATCTATTGCTCTCTTGCCGCTTTCTTCCCTGGCAGTTACCACGGCGATCAGTTCAACCTCTGGCAGGTCAGGGTAATACAACCGAAGGCTGCGTAGGGCAGCGGCATAAAGCTTTCCAACTCCAAAACCAATGAGCCCAACCCGGATGTGGTTAAAGCGAGCCATCAAGCCCTTCCTCTTACAAAAACGCGCCATCCATTACCTGCATAATGCCTGGAGGTGCGGTCCATTTTCCCTCCGTATAGAAGGGCGAAAAGCGCCTTAGTTTCTTGCTGCATAGACTAACTGCTAAAATCCAGAACCTACTTTAACTCCGTGAATTTTTGCGTTGCTCCACTTAACAACAATGTCGGCGACTTCACCCCTGCGGATGAGCAGCTTCCCACTCAGCTATGATCTTGGCCGTGCGCGTGCATCCAAAGCGCGTCGCCCCAGCCGCCCTCACGGCCAGTGCGTCAGCATAACTGCGCACGCCCTGAGCGGCCTTGATCTGAACATGCTCGCTTACACTTCGACGCATCAGTTCTAAATCTTTGATGGTATACCCAGTAGGAGCGAAGCCAGTACTGGTTTTCACAAAATCGGCGCCGGCTTCATCGGCCAACTTGCACGCCTGGACTTTTTGTTCATCCGTCAGATAAGCCATTTCCAAGATCACCTTCACCGTGGCGCCCTTTGCTGCTTCTACCACCGCGGCAATATCCTCGCCCACAAGATCATACTCACCCCCAATTAACGCGCTGATATTAATAACCATGTCCACCTCCTGCGCGCCCAACTGGACGGCTTCACGCGCCTGGAGGGCTTTGGTCGCTGCTGTCTCGTTACCATGTGGAAAGCCAACCACTGTATCAACTAGCACGTCGCTGTCCCTGACCATTTCGGCTGCAAGTGGCACCAGATACGGCATCACAGTAACTGCTGCAACGTCATATCGCAGCGCCGTCTCAATGCCAGTGATTGTATCAGCCCGGCTTAAGTTCGGTTTGAGCAATGAGTGGTCGATCATTTTCGCCAGTGCTACACGACTGATATCCACGACATGCCTCCATTTCAAACTTGAATCGGATAGCGGCCATGTTCCTCCGCCGCCTCAAAGAGTGTGACAAGATTTTCGGGTGGCACATCCGATTGGACGTGGTTGGCGGGTGCGATCACGTAACCGCCTCCAGAAGCCAGTTGGTGGATACGGCGTCTGACCTCATCGATCACATCCTGGCGACTGCCTGGCAAGGCATGCACGATGTCAATCGCTCCCAGGAACGCCAGAGCATCGCCAAAGTTGGCTTTGATTTCTGCGAAATCCACCGATGGAACAGGTTCAAGAGGATGCAACACATCGACGCCGCATTCGATGAGATCCGGCAGAATGGCGGTCAGATCGCCATCGCAATGCAGCATTGCTTTAATTTCCGAGTTAAAGCCTTTGATGGTATTCACGAAGCGTTTTATCGACGGCTTGAAATACCTACGGAACATTTTAGGCGACATGGCCATACCGGTTTGGGTGGCGTAGTCATCTCCAGAGAGTTCGACCATATCGAAATAATCCCCGCCAGCCTCAAGGTAACCACGTAAAAGTCCATCGATAGCATCCGTTACTCGCTCGACCAATGTGAGGGTGAACTCCTCATCCATGGCCATGTCAAGGAAGAACTGTTCGACGCCACGCAAATGGCTGGCTGTCATATACGGCCCATGGGATGTGGCCATGCGGGCAATGACGAAGTAGTCAGTTTCTTCCCTGAGCGCCTTCGCCCGTTCCCGCACACCCTCGTACCACCGGGGATCGCTTGGGTCTGGCCACTTCACGCGAGATTCGATCTCCTCCGTGCTCGCGTCTGCGAGCAAACCTTTATCGGGGTGGTAATGGGGCGCTAAGTATTTCCAGGGTTGTCCATAGCCATCAAAGAAAATATCGGGTTTATCAGTTGGATATATCGGGCTGCTGGGCGATACGCCTGGCCAGACATAGCGCGTATCCACACCCAGCTTCTCGAGCACCCGATCATCCATATATGAGATGCTATGGCCTTTTCGAAAAGGTGGAACGGGGTCACCCAGGTCGAAGAAGTTCACAAGTTTGAGGTAAAGGTCATCGACGATCCCATAAGGTCCACCGCCAAGCGCCGTGGGGACACGATCGGGCTCGCGATGTTCCAGCGCCATCCGAACACGCTCGCGCGGCGTCATTTGAGCCATCATTAAATACTCCTATCCGCCTAATCAAATTCGTAGGTATAGGATATGTCCCATAAATGGATCTATCCCGTTTTTTCTTATCCTAAAGGTGGGGCAGCCGCGAACGGTAGCGAGCGAATGTCCTGGCATTCGCTTCCAAAGCCTCCTGCTCTGAACCCACATTCGGGCAGCGTATCATCGGCGGTTCCTCTCCCGCAGCGACGAAGTTCTCAACCACCTGCGCAAGTACAGCGTTGACGATGATCATCGCCAGCACGGTCGAAGCGCCTCCCGTTGTGCCCAACTCCGGCATCCCTTCAATCTTGACCAGGTTGTCGCCTGGCGGCACGTCGTGATCGATCACCAGGTCAACAACATCAGCCAAGTGCTTACCGCTCGCATGCCGAGAGGGGAATGCCGCCGAGTAACTTCTCGACGTGACGCCAATGGTGAACAATCCTTTTTCGCGTGCGGCAAAAGCCACCTCGATAGGCGCGTTGTTGCGGCCGGAGGCTGAGAAGACCATCATTACATCATCCGGTCTCAGATCGTATTTAGGAACGACGAAACGAGTGGCATATCCAGCCCATTTCTCTAACACAATCGCCTTCTCGGCGCCTTCATGGAACATTAGGCTTGGGTCAAGCATGGGGCTGATGGCAGCCAGGCCGCCCGACCGATAATAGGCTTCTTCAGGTGGTAGATGTGAGTGACCTGAGCCGAACATATATAGCAAGCCGCCTTTTTGCAGCGACTGCGTGATCACATGCGCGGCTTCCTCGATTGAGGTGCTCTCGCGTTCCATAATCTCACTCTGCATACCTAGCATCGCTTCCATGTAGATGCGCCAGTAAGCCATGTGAATATATCCTCCTCAATTTAATTAACACACAAAGACCCTTGTCTACCTCGTTATTGAGTAGGCAACAGTCACTACACCTCGTTCAGTGCATGAGAGACGTCCGGAATTGTAAAAAAAAAAATCATACTGGGATTATCGTCTGGGTAGCTCCGACAGAAAACTGCAGAGATAATGTCTATTATCTAAAGGTGAGCTATTCGAACCCGGCCTTCTTACGGGCTTTCTCCCATTCAAGAACCTTATACCCACCCATAGGTACTAACTGAATCCAGATGCGAATACCAAGCTGGTATAACTTTTCAGTGTCCTCGATCTCCTCGGGGGACAAATCGCAGTTAGGTCCTACAGTGATTGAATTCGCCTTTTTTGCCATAGCGCCGTAGTTAATATCCTCGGGCTTATATCCCATTTCCACTAATCGCGTGAACGTTTTGGGGATTTTGGTAAGAAAAATGATTTGTTCTTTTCCCTCATTCAGGTGTGCCAGTCGTTCAGCAGCCTGATCCACTGTATAGGCTTTAAGCTTAACCCCCGTAGGAGCAGCAAAGCGGAAAATATCGAGCATCATAGGATTGGTCGCTACATCATCATCCACTATCCAGATGCTGTTGGCATTGCGTAATCCGAGCCAACCCGAAATCACCTGTCCGTGGATCAGGCGGTCGTCGACGCGATTCATTACGATTTCAGACATGCATTATCCTTAGTGATTAAATATTTTCGACCATCATTCCTGATTGGCCGCACGGAACTTTTTAAACGCCTGTACGACATTCACTATACCGGCCTGACCAGCAGAAACGGCTGTTTGTGCCAAGGTCTCAACTTCGTCAATATTCATGCGCGCCATGAAGGTTTCCAGCAGCATGGCGAGGCTCACTCCCGTTACCGCCTGTATACCTTCCATCTGCTGTGTCAGCAGCGCGGTGGCGTTCGCTGGTGTACCACCGAACATGTCAAGCAGGATAAGGGCTCCCTTACCCGTATCGACTTTCTCTACGGCGGTTCGAAGGCGATCCACCAAACCCTCGAGACTATCGCCAGGCATCAAGGAAACGGTTTCAACCTGAGGAAATTCCCCCAGGATCATGCCAGTCGATTCTAATAAAGCCCCGGGTAATGGCCCGTGAGCAGCCAGTACAATCCCAATCATTGGACCCTATAATAATACCACGAGCAGTCGCCACGCTAAAAGCGTGGCGACTGCCAGTTCACGATCGCGGCGACTTGCTAGAAGATGCGTAACTGTACTAGCCAGGGAATGTTGAGGACTATTCCAAGGAAACCTGGCAAGTAGCCTATCAACAGCACGAGGAAGGTCATCCCCAGTGCACGGTTGATCGGCCATCCTCTTCGCCGCATGCCCCACCACAGCCATAGTGTAAACAGCAATGGCAGCAACTTGGGGAAGATGTTATCCAGTGTTGTTTGCACAGAGATGGTCATCTCACCAGCTGAGTAGGCAAGCGGTGTCGAAAGGGAGGTGATCACGGCCCCGATGCCGCCGGCGACAATCAAGCCGAGCACGGCGAAGGACCCTGTAAGCCGCCTGAAGCCGCCTTCCGCCAACTGCCGCATGGCGGTGGTACCGTACCGGTATCCGAACATGAACAGATAGTAGGACAGCAGCAGGATGATCACCAGGTAGGACACGATGTAGAAGATCGGTCCGATCGCGCTGCCTGTATCCTGGCTCATGGCCATGCCGATCGCCAAAAGGATCGGGATCAGCGTACCGGGGATCATCGAGTCTCCGATGCCGGCCATGGGGCCCATGATGCCCGTTTTAACGGCGTTGATCGCATCATCGGAGATCGGCGCCCCGTTGGCACGTTGCTCCTCAAGCGCTGCCGCAACGCCATGCGCAATCACGCCCGTCTGAGGTTCAGTGTTGAAGAACACCATGTGGCGAATTAACGCTTTCTTGATCTCCTCCGGTTTGTCCCCATACAGTCGCTTGATGATCGGCGACATCATATAGACGAACGCCATCGCTTGCATCCGTTCCATGCTGAACGATGACAGGTTGAAGAACGTCCAGATCCACCAAGCTTTGGTAAGGTCGCTCTTCTGTAGTTTCTTTTGAGTCATAGCTTCAGACATCTTACCCCTCCGCTTCTATCTTGGAGAAGAACTGGTAGTAGATGACCGCGGCGAGTGCGCCGAGCACTGCGATCCCGACCGTGGGCACTTTCAAGAAGGCAACCAGAACCCAACCAAGCAGGAACCAAACCAGCATAATGTTGGTGGTCGCAATCTGGAAAAGCAGAATAGCGATACCGACTGCTGGCAGAGCGCCACCGAGGATGCCGAGGAAATCTACCAGCCAGGGGATCTGGTTCTCGAGGAAGCCCACCAGGGAATCCGCGATGCCTGCCCCATAGAACAGGACCAAGAAGGGCAGTATCCCTCGCAGGACGAACGTCCCGATCTGGGCCAGGTAGTTTATGCGGATGATCCCTTCAAGATCGCCCTCCTCAGCATATTTATCACCCAGGTGCGCCCAACCGGCGTTGCCGACGCTCAGGATCTGCCAGGCGGCAACGCCAATCACTCCAAAGCCGACCGCCAGGCTGACCGCCACCTCAGGCGTCGCTCCAGCTACCATGGCAAGGGGGATGCCTAGATAGCTCACGAAGCTAAGGTCGGCCGGCACGACACCGCCGGGAGTGATCAAGCCAATATAAACGGCCTGAACGGCGATACCGATCAGCACGCCAGTCTTCACGTCTCCAAAAACTAGGCCTGTGATAAGACCTGCCACCAGAGGGCGCGTAATCGTGTACCAGCCGCCCGAGGTCCCAAGGATCCAGGGGGTGGTAAGCGCGCCAAAGTAGCAGAATAACGCTAGTATTGCAGCTTGTATGAAAGTCATTAGACTCTCTCCTCCGTAGTTATTCGTAAGAGAGTATCAACTACCTCACAAATTAATGTTTTAATCCACCCTATAGGATATTTGCCTGTTATTTATTTTTTGTATGCGATATAAACACCTCCTTTTACCGGGTGAGCCATACACCCTTCGCTCCAATGGATTTTGACTGAGCATTAAATTTATTCTGCCTCCAACAGCCTCCTTTCTTTTCTTTCTAACTATCGGACAGTGGTTTCTTTATCCATCTTTTCTAACACTAAAACACTACCACCGTTTCGCGGATATATATTTTGGGTTATTAAAATAAAAACACGCCTCAGCCGCTTTTGCAGTCAGAGGCGCGCAAAGATAATACTGTCAGTATAAGTTGAGCCAAATTTTCAGAGCTTATCTCGAATAAATCAAACAAGATGATATCTCAATGCGCCTAGTCGATCACTGTCATTAATTTCGGGTTTATCTCGAGGTCAATCTCGGGATACGCTCGAAGGCCAAGAATGTTGATAATTTATAATTTTTTTCTAGGGGCGATCTACTTCCGGTTTGGCATCCCTCTCATTTCCAAACCGGCAGGGCAACCTTACACCTTGCCCCTACCTCTACAATTCTTATGCTAGACCATTTCTCAGGCTTTGTCAAATATTTTCACATGATTTCACATGATTCCCATAACTCGAGGGGATTGTCCTCAAAGATACCTTGGATTTAACTACCAAGCGCAATAACGGATGAATGATTGACAAGGCTTGCAGGAATTGACGGTGGTATCGGAAGTAGAGTAATATGGAGTAGGAGAGATGTTGCGGAGATTACGATGATAATAGAGAGTGTCTATGATTGGGTCTTCCTCGTCTTAATCATCATTGGCCTGATCGTTAAATTTATTCTGCCCTGGGGTGATGGGCTTACTAGGGAAGCGCGAGCTAGAGCAAATAGCATACAACATGATATCGACGAAAGGATCGATGAGTGATTGTAAGGCCTACCTAAAGTCGAGGTGCCACTAATCCTGGGCTGGGGAATGTGACGCCTTCTGATCGCAAATTCATAGGCTTGCATTGGTCGATACCCTCGCAATCCGCGGTTACGCCTGACTTCCCTACTCACCGTGGATTTGTGAACACCAATAAGGTGGGCAATTTCAGTTTGATTATGGACTGCTTTCCCTGGTCAGGATCTTCGACAAAAGTGCATAAATCTGGTATCTTTGCCGAAGGTCGAGTAAGCTGCGTGTAGATTCGCACACCGTACCGGTGCTCTACCGGTGTCGGTGCTCCTTTGACTTGGCTGGTCTAAGAAGCACTGATACTACCGCAGCTTACTTCTTTTCCCAACCTTCAAAGTTGCACTTGTGAGTTGAATCTACGTACCTTTTTATGAGTAACTTCCTTCCTTTAATAGGAGCCATTATCTTATTGACCATGTAACGTCAAGATTTCCGCAACTACTCGAGATTTCGGACATTTACAAATTGAATACGCCGCGAATATTACAGTTTATCTATAGTTTGGATTGTCGATAAGCAGCGCCTGGTTATCACGAGAGACGACGATATTAGCAAATCCACTCTCCTCAATTGTTCCGTAATCATGACCGGCTTCTCCAGGCCAGGCAGCGAAGAAAACGAATGGTTGATCTCCGGTGTTAACCGTACGGTGAGCCCAGCAGGGGGGAACATACGCAATGGTCCCCTTTTCCATTTTTAAGCTCCGTACAGCTCCGCCCTCTGTTTGCATGATGAGATACCCACTTCCCGCGATGCCCACATAGACCTCGGCTTGATCGCGCAGCTTGTGAAAGTGTCCCTTGGTCATATGGAACTCGTCGCCGACAAGCCCAGGGTATATGATAGTAGTGCCGTAGAGAACATGCCCCTCCTCCTCAGGCACATGAGTAACAAACACCTCATATATCAACCGATCACCTTCTTCTTTTACAATCCTTCTACGCGCTTCCTCGTCAAAATAAAAATTACACATATCGCTCAAGCGCCGCTGAATAATCCGTGCTGCCGGCTGGATACTACCAGTCTTTAAATTGAGTTGCGTTATGAATGGTTCAAAGTTTTTCATTAGGTCCCTCTCGATTACCTTCAATCCGCATGTGATATTAAGTTAAAACCGTTGCGTGGTAGGGTGAATGGTTCTCGAGCCAACATCGCTCGTTCCAACTATGATTTTTCTCAAAACGATAGAGTCATCCTAACAATAATCAGCACAGTGAAGTAATGTATCTTACTCTCAATTGCATTATGTGATGGCATCATAATTTACATAAAATGAATGGGTAAGACAACTCTGCTATCTGGTTGATAGAGCTCAGTGAAGAAATAAACCTTACAAGGCTTCATCGGAATATTGTTATAATACAGGACAATTTTAATATGAGGTATGAATATGACCCTTGACAAAATTTATAAAAGCGTACTCGAAGGTGACGCCCCGGGGACAGAGGCGAACGTTAAGTCGTCCCTGGACGAAGGAGTTGAAGCCGGTAAGATCCTCAACGAGTCTCTTATCGCAGCCATGCATGAGGTTGGTAATCGTTTCGAAAATGGCGAGTATTATGTCCCAGAAATGCTGATCGCTGCGCGCGCCATGCAGACTGGTCTCGTTTTGCTCAAACCCCACCTCGTTGAGGCGGGTATAGAATCGGCTGGCAAGGTGGTCATCGGAACCGTCAAAGGCGACCTCCATGATATCGGCAAGAACCTGGTGGCCATGATGCTCGAAGGCGCTGGTTTTGAAATCATTGACCTGGGAACAGATGTGTCCCCCGATCAATTCATTGCCGCTGTCCAGGAGCACAAGCCACATATCATGGGCATGTCGGCCTTACTGACAACTACTATGCAAGGCATGAAATCAACGATCGAAGTTCTTGAAGAGGCAGGAGTGCGTGATAGTGTGAAGATCATCGTCGGAGGCGCGCCAGTAACTGACGATTTCGCTAAAGAAATAAGCGCTGATGGCTATGCTCCTGACGCCAGTCGGGCAGTGGCAGTTGCCAAATCGCTGGTGTAGAGTAAGTATTCAAGCAACGCATCTCGTAATATTAAACCTGCGTCAACATCTCTACCTCTACTCAAGCCTATTATGGCAAGCAAATGACATAGCCCTGGTTGATAAGCAATATCTATTAACGTTTAACGATCTATTCCCATGAGATACCCAGCGCAAGAGCTAGTAATTAACAAATTTCCATCCAGGGCTAATTCATATAGTTGAGAGTGTTGTATTTCGATTATGGAGAGTGTAATGAACAGCGAGATGACATCTAGGGAGCGCGTTCTCGCAGTACTTAAAGGTCAGATCCCAGATAGAGTACCTCACTTTGAATGGGAAATTAATTCTCCTGTGGTCACGGCCTTGACTAATGGTGGTACCTATGAGGACCTCATCGAGCTCCTGGATATTGACGCGGTAGTAGTTGGAGCAGAATATCACAAAGAGCTTATCGGCAACAACTTGATACTTAATGAGTGGGGCGTCACCTCCGCTAAAGGGGCTGTAGAGCGCCCATTACCTGTGGATGCCCTCGCTCCAATCAGAAGTTGGCAGGATTTCGAGAAGTGGAGTGCACCCGATCCTCTAGCGCCTTTCCGTTTCGAAACAGCAAAGCGACGTATCAAACGCTTTAAAGGCCAGCGAGCCATTATCCTATATGTCCGGGATGTTTGGTCTCATCCCCGCGACCTAATGGGTTACATGGAGCTTCTCATTGCATGCCTCGAGCAACCGGACCTCGTTAGTGCTGTGGTTGAGAGGTGTATTGATCATACTTTAATAATTATTGAGAGATTCGCAGAGCTGGAAGCTGAAGTCGTCTTCACAGGGGATGACATTGCGGACAATCACTCCACGTTGATTTCACCTAAACTATGGGAAGCGCTTTTTATGCCGCACTTTCGCAGGCTGGTCAAAGCACTCCATGACTTTGGCTTTTATTACTGGAAACACAGCGACGGCAATATCATGCCTGTGTTAGATATGCTTGTTGATGCTGGTATTGATGGCATCGATCCTATTGATCCTCTGGGCAACATGGATCTAGCCACAATTAAGGAGACCTATGGCGACAATATAGCCATCAAAGGCAATGTGGACTGCGTTGATGTCTTAGTAAATGGTCCTAAGGAAGCTGTTATTCAAGCCGTAAAGGAATGTATTAGCATCGCCGGGCCAGGTGGTGGCTACGTGTGCTCATCAAGTAACACTATCCATTCTGGGGTGAAACCAGATCTCTACAAGACCATGGTTGAGGCAATCCATACCTATGGAACTTACCCGCTTGATATGGAGAGACTTATTACTTCTATTTAAGATTTCCTTCAATGCCTTTACCGTAGCCATATTCTCAGTCACGCAAACATGGACCCGTTTCACCTCTCGGAGTTCTCGACCGATTGCCTAACATATGCGTCAAATCAATAGTAAATATCTCCTGATGGTTCGCTGCAAGTAATTTGTAAAGGATATGACACATGTACGGGGAAATCCTGGAACAAGAAATCCACGAGCAACCCCATGTACTTCATCAACTAATCGAGAAGGAAAGCCAGAACATTAAGGGAATTGCGAAAGTGTTGCGGGATAGCTTTAGTTATGTGATGATCGCCGCCCGTGGCACTTCGGATAATGCTGCCAGATACGCTAAGTACCTCCTCGGTGTTCGTAATCAAATACCGGTGGCATTGGCGGCTCCATCCCTGTTCACCCTTTATCGTAAGCCACCATCACTCGAAGGCGCGCTGGTAATGGGAATATCTCAGTCGGGCCGTTCACCTGATGTTGTCTCCGTCGTGGAAGAGGGTAAACGTCAGGGTCGTCCAACGGTAGCTATTACAAATAACCCCCAATCGCCACTGGCGCGCAATGCCGACTATGTCATCCAACTCCACACAGGTCCAGAAAAAGCCGTGGCTGCCACCAAGACCTACACCGCTTCGCTCACAGCACTCGCCCTCCTATCAGCCCATCTTGATAAGAATGATGAAGCCTTAGGCCAACTGCAAACACTACCAG
>JAUWHR010000006.1 GCA_030605795.1 Anaerolineae bacterium
GCTAGCCTATGTTGGCGCAGCCTTGCCCACCATGCTCTTGTTCTCGCTCTCGGGCGAGCACTTCGTTGATCTGCTCAACCTGGAGTTTGTTACCGAGGAGGTAGTTCGCACTTTGGCAGGATCGATAGGGTTGATTGCCGCTGCCCCAATATCAACCGGCATGACCTGCCTCATAGCAATCAACCAGCACCGTCTAGGGTCTCTGCGCCGTTACTTGGGTCCAGAGAATCTTGGTGGGGGACACGGTTAATCCCTTTAGGCGCAGCGGTGCGGAAGCCCAGTTGATCGAATGACATACGGCAGGCGCTTACGGTGACAACTGGCACCTGAATGGATTATTAGGCAAACCTAATATATAATAGTAAGGTGGACCTGATATGTGAGCTTGATTCCGAGTTCGAGTATCCGGGAATTTAATATCTACACATGGAGCTGGATGATGAAGCACCTGCATGATTTCGGTGAAAGTGAGGAGATGTACCTGAAAACGATCGCCGAGCTAGCTTCTAAGCAGGACCCTATCCCGGTCACGTGGGTGGCTGAGCGATTGGGTATCTCCACAGTTTCTGCCAGTGAGATGATCCATCGGCTGGAAAACCGGCGTCTGCTTGAACATACACCCTATAAAGGAGTTTGTTTGACAGACGAGGGTCGACGGCGAGCAAACACCATCATCCGACGACAACGACTGTGGGAGTGTTTTTTAACCGACAAGCTGGCAATTACTTGGGATCACGTTCACGACTTGGCCTGCCGTCTAGAGCACGCCACCGACAGCATGGTTACCGAGGCACTGGCCGACTATCTCGGTCATCCCACGACCTGCCCTCATGGGAACCCGATCCCTTCCACCGAGGGGGAGATGCCCCCTCCTGAAGGCATACCCTTGGGTGACCTCACACCAGGAGAGGGAGGGGTTATTCTACGAATTCATCCAGTGAGTGCGTTGCTTCTCAGACACCTGGCCGAGAAAAGGATTGAACCAGGGAAGGAAATCGAGGTCAGGGAGATCGCCCCATTCGATGGCCCTCAGTCGATACTCATCGGTGATGAGATGCATGTTCTGGGTCGTGAGGTAGCCGCTCACATCATGATCCAACCAAACACTGAGACTTTAGGGAGTCGAAAATTGATGGAGATCCTAGGGTGAAAGGTCCGCCTACTATTACCCTCAGTGAAATTATGGCGGGACAAACAGTTGAGTTAGTGGGCATACTGCCCAATGCGCGTTCAGCGCAGCGTCTCGCTGAGCTAGGTCTGACCCCAAGAATTCGGATCACCGTGCTGCAATCAGCCCCTGGGCAACCTATGCTCATCCGTGTACGGGGCAGCCATCTGGCGATTGATCGCTCTACGGCGAGTCAACTTCATGTTCGCCTCGTGGGCAGGCATCGTCGCAGGATATCACATGGTCGATGGTTTCGCGGATCTCGCGGCAGACGGCGTGGTCGTGGTCGAACCCGAATTCACCTTCGAGACGAGGAATGTCAAAAGACGTCACGTGGTAGTCGAGGTCGAGGAAGAAGGGGCGCGATGGGTGACCGTCGTCGTAGACGGTTATTCGATCTACTTCGTGACCTTTGGGAAGATCTATCTTCAGATTGAGCAGGACCGTAAAAGCTAATCAGCAGCACTATACACACCGATGTTGGACGAAGACAAATGAAATCATCGATGACAAGTTTAACCGTCGCCTTAGCGGGAAATCCCAATGCTGGTAAAACCACAGTATTCAACGCGCTTACTGGCTCTCATCAGCACGTCGGTAATTGGCCTGGCAAAACAGTGGAGCGTAAACATGGTAAATTTCAGCACAACGGGTTTCAGGTGGAAGTGATCGATCTGCCGGGAACCTACAGTCTGTCCGCTTATTCGATTGAAGAGGTTATTACCCGGGATTTCATTCTTAATAATAAACCTGATGTGGTTATTGTGGTGGTGGATGCGTCTAACCTAGAGCGCAACCTCTACCTGGTGGTCCAAATCCTTGAGTTGCAGACCAGACTAATACTGGCTTTGAACATGAGTGATCGGGCTGAGAAATTAGGCTATGAGATAGATTATAAGACGCTCTCCGATCAACTTGGTGGCGCTCCGTTGGTCAGGGTGGTTGCTACTCGTGGCCAGGGCATCCAGGAGTTAAAAGATACCATCGTAAGATTTGCTGAAGTAGGGGCTGATGTAGGATTGATGTCGAAATGAGAGCCATGCCAGTGACTTCCCAACAACGCTATTTCGAAATTGACTATGGTACTGAAATCGAAGCTGAGATCGACACGATTAAGCAGGTTATTGCTCATTGGCCAGAGATTAGCAAAACTTTCGACCACCGTTGGCTGGCAATTAAGTTGATTGAAAACGAGCAAGATGTTGTAGATTGGGTGAAGGGATTCGAAGGCGGAATTGACATTATTAAAGTCGCTGAGGCGGGCGCCGCCCGTTTGAGGTCTTCAGCAACAGGGTACATTAGGCTGGAGATCGCCGATCGACGATACACATTTATTAGCCAGGTTGTTGGTGAGGCGTTGCAGAAGCCCCGCGAGCCACAAGTAACGCTCTCAGAACGCATCGATCGCGTATTGACCCACCCCTGGCTGGGTGTGCCCTTTTTCTTGGCAGTCATGTACCTGGTATTCAACCTGGTGGTCAATGTATCGGCTCCGTATCTCGATTGGATTGACAATGTGGTTGGAGGACCGGTCACCAGATGGTTTGCGTTTCTCCTGGGTATGTTTGGTGCACCAGTATGGTTGGAGGGGTTGATCCTTGATGGTGTTATTGTCGGCGTCGGCGGGGTGCTGGTCTTCGTTCCTGGGCTTGTGGTGCTATTCTTATTCATTGCATTGCTGGAAGACAGCGGCTATATGGCCCGAGTCGCGGTGGTGATGGACCGCTTTATGAGATTCTTGGGTCTGCGTGGAAAAAGTTCTATGCCCATGATCCTTGGCTTCGGCTGTGCGGTGCCGGCGATCTATGCTACACGTACCCTGGAAAGCCATCGCAACCGGATTATAACCGGGCTCTTGGTGCCGCTGATGTCATGTTCGGCACGCCTACCTGTTTATGTGGTCTTTGGGCTGGCATTTTTTGGTCGCAATGCTAATCTGGTGATCTGGGGGTTGTACGGCTTCGGCGTAGCTGTAGCTGCTGTGGTCGGGCTGATTTTTTCACACACGATCTTCAAGACGAATGAAAAGTCGGTCTTTGTTATTGAGTTGCCGCCTTACAACCTGCCGACCATGAAGAGCCTGTGGTTCCACGTCTCGCAGCGCATCGGGATATTTATCCGTCACGCGGGAACTATTATCTTGGCTGCTTCAATCGTGATATGGATGTTACTGAATATGCCACTGGGGGTAAGCAAATTGGACCAAAGTTGGTTCGGGCGAATGAGCAATGTGATTGCACCGGTCTTAGAACCAGCCGGATTAGGAAATTGGGAAGCCACCGGCTCGTTGATTACGGGCTTAATCGCCAAGGAGATTGTAGTATCAACCATGTCGCAGATTTACGTCGGCGAGGAGCAGGACAACGATTTTCTCGAGCAGATCACCTTTGGAGAAGATTTGGCGTATATTGGTAACGGTTTTCTTGCTGCGACCATTGATGCCGGTAAAGAGCTGGTTGAGACGTTGACACCTGGTCTGACGATCTTTGGGATGGAGGAAGAGATAGAGGATACTGCGTTAAGCGTAGCACTGCAGGATGTATTCACGCCATTAACAGCGCTGGCCTTCCTTATCTTTGTGTTGCTCTATGTGCCATGCGTTGCAACTCTGGGTGCGATCAGAGGGGAGTTCGGTTGGAAGTGGGCTGTATTCTCGGCCGTCTACCAGACGGTAACGGCTTGGTTGTTAGCGGTCCTGGTTTACCAGGGTGGTTTGCTGCTCGGCTTCAAGTGAACGATGACCAGTTCACCCAGGAATTGGAAATTATTAGCAAACATACCGGATTGTGGGTTAGTAGAGGGAGCATGTTAAGCAGAATCTTAGCCATTTATGAACAGGATCCAGGGGCTATGTGCTTGGAAGAGGTGGCTCAGAAACTCGGCCGAGAGCCATCGGTCGTTGAGGGTATGCTCGAGACGCTAGTCAAGCTGGGAAAATTAGTCGAGATCGGTTCTGAGGTCTGTGACCTATGTCCTGCAAGCTCTATGTGCATCTTGATTTCACCCGCTCGCCGTACTTTCACCCTCGCCTCGCGTGTTCCTCTGGTTGATACGAAAGTAGTTTAAACAATCGTGAAGGCGCGTTACGCATAATTCCATTATATAAGCTGCTAACCGAAGAAATAGTAGGGATGGACATCCCTATACATAGGTTTACAATTGGAGCACAGGAGGATACAAAATCATGCCCACACCAGAACTTGCAGATATTGCCATCAACCTCGTCCCGGCGGGCAAAGGCATCCTCGCCGCGGATGAGAGCTTGGGGACGATCCAAAAGCGTTTCGATCGGATTGATGTCGCCTCGACGGAGGAGACCCGTCAAGCCTATCGTGAAATGCTTTTCACCACGCCGAATCTTGAACAACACATCAGCGGGGTGATTCTTTTCGATGAGACAATTCGTCAAGCGACCATAGATGGGACACCCTTCACCGAGATGTTGTCGCAGAAGGGGATCATATCGGGGATCAAGGTCGATAAAGGGGCCAAATCCATGGCCGGGTTCCCAGGCGAGAGGATCACCGAGGGTCTTGATGGATTACGCGAGCGTCTTGCTGAATACCGTGAGCTGGGCGCCCGTTTTGCCAAGTGGCGAGCAGTGATCACCATTGGAGAGGGGATCCCAAGTATGGCTTGTATCAATGCCAACGCGTTCGCCCTGGCGCGCTATGCCGCCCTGTGCCAGGAAGCTGGGTTAGTCCCCATTGTCGAGCCGGAGGTGCTGATGGACGGGAATCATGATATCGAACGCTGTGCGGAGGTTTCCGAATCAACATGGGTTAGCTTGTTCTCCGCACTTTATCAACATCGGGTTATGCTTGAGGGCCTATTGCTTAAGACCAATATGGTTCTTCCTGGCGAAGGGTGTGAGAAGCAAGCGAGCGTCGATGAAATAGCTGAGGCTACGGTTCGCTCCCTACGCCGCACAGTGCCCCCGGATATGCCCGGTATCGTTTTCCTTTCCGGTGGGCAAAGCCCAATAGATGCAACCGAACGTCTCAATGCTATGAACGTGATGGGCGACCATCCATGGGGACTTAGCTTCTCCTATGGACGGGCACTTCAGCAGCCGGCGCTTGACGCGTGGAAGGGAGAGGCGTCCAACGTATCTGCAGCCCAGAAAGCCCTCTATCACCGGGCCAAGTGCAACGGCGCCGCGCGCGACGGCAAGTATTCCGTGGAGATGGAAAAGCGCGTGCCTTAACTCCAAAAATTATTACTCTATACCTCTCGGTCTGAAAGGTTTGTACATTGACACGAGTGCTACATAGGTGATCGAGGGAGTGGCATGTATGAAGAAGTCAAAAAACCAGACCCTCACTATCGGCCAGCTTGCCAGACGAGTTGGCTTGCGCACTTCAGCTCTCCGCTTCTACCAGGAACAAGGCCTGTTGCAACCCATCGGTCGAACGGAGTCGGGTTATCGGATCTACACACCCGAGGCTGAGCAAAGGCTGCGTTTCATCCAACGTGCCCAACGGCTTGGATTTTCTTTGGCCGATATCCGCACACTTCTCGGAGGCTGGCTAAATGGTGATCTAAGCAACGAGGCAATCATCGAGACGGCTGAAGAGCGCTACATTGCACTTGAACGTCAAGTGACACAATTAATGGTGATGCAGCATGAGTTGGGCCTTTTTTTACAAGACATGCACCAAAGTGCAACCCAGCATAGTGACATGCCCGCCGATAAGCTGTTCGAGCGCTTGCTCAACCGTGTTTGTGCCAATCCGCTGTTCCGACCTGCATCTTCCACGCTCGACCTGCTGATGGAGCATGTCGGCTGTAGTTTGACAACGTCTGAAGGACAAGAGTTGCTGGACAGTCTACGCGGCCAACACGTCCATATCTGGCAAGAAAATGAGGACTACCACATTCTGGTGATCAGTGACGATTCCGATGTCGGAGCAGCTTTGCAGTCACTTGCAGAGCTAGAAGCCGGTTGCCAGGCGCATGCTCACACCTATCAATTCCCTGAATTGATGCACAATGGAGAAGGCTTCCTGCTGATAGTCCGAGGCAATTACGCCTTCTTCTTTGCGCGTCTGTTTCTTGCGCTTCAGGGAGAATTTAATCCTTTAATTGGTGCTTGAGTCGAAATATTTATCCGGTGGGAGATATTTATCGGGCGGGGGAGCTTGGTTACCAAGAGTTAAGTACAACCTCAGCAGAGGCGGCGGACGAATTCCATCTGGATGCCTACTGTGTTCTACCTGACCATTATCATACGGTGTTGAACGTAGATGTGAAGAAGACAATTTCACATTTCAAATTGCCGAACCAGCCTCCTTCATACCCGTCTTTAGCTGACCCTTAAACGAGGTAGGATCTATAGGGTCTGCACACTTTCCTCTGATAAAACTGCCACACTCACGGAGGCCAGGACCTGCGCGATGGAGCGGTCGCGCCCGCCCACCGCTGCGCGATAGGTGGTGTTGGTGATACGCTCTTTTCTTAAAGGGCACCACAGCACCCGTTGCTTGACCGCGTGTGTGATCTTGGCCATGTTGTTTTCCCTCTCCTGCCTCTCAGACTGATTCAGCCAACACTGCCTGGCGGAAGATCGCCAGCCCCTCATCCACCTGCCCGCGGGTGATGGTCAGCGGTGGGATGAGGCGGATGGTCTGGGTCCAGTGGCCACAGGGGTAGAGTAACAACCCACTCTCAAGTGCCCGTTCGAGGATGCGGCGGACGGCTGCGGTGTTCG
>JAUWHR010000066.1 GCA_030605795.1 Anaerolineae bacterium
CCGAAGGACTTGTCTGTCCGTATTCACAATTGTCCTCACTGCGGTCTCATTCTCGATAGAGACCACAACGCCGCTATAAACATACTTGCTCGTGGGATGGCGAGCATCCGGCTTGACCGGTAGAAGCCCCGTCCCTTGGGATGGGGAGCATTCACGTCAACAGGAATTGACCCCTATTGGATATCTTCACCAACTGACGCCAGTTTGAATCCGGAGTAAGTGGGCCTATAATTCCGGGCAGTACACCTTCACCCCCCCAGGAGGTCACTGTGAATAGTAGAGACCGCGTCTTGTTCAGCCCAGTCATGCTGCGTACCCTGGCTCTGCCAGCGCTGACTGTTGTTCTTGGCCTGCAGATCTTTCGGGTGTTCTTCCCCAGTCTGGCTTGGTACCTGAAGGACACGGTAGGCGTGGGGACGATTACACTTGCCGGCTACGCTTTCGTTCCATTCCTGGTCGGTTTACTGGCCGCCATCCTGCATCGCCTGTCCGGCCCACGTCTTGCATTATGGTTGACCGCCGGTGGACTCGCTCTCGTCCGCTTAGTGGAGCAGGTCGTCACGCACCCAGCCGTCGATCTGTGGCTGAGCATAGCCGGCTCTATTTTATTCCTGCTCTTCTTGCCAATTATCATAGGACAAATTCGCGCTCTGGGAAAAGACGCCGCTGCGCCTCGCTGGGGTTACGGATTGGTATTAGGCATAGCGTTCGATAGCGCCATCCGTGGCGTTGCCGGTACACTCGATTTGAGTTGGATCCCCGGTTTTTTCCCCTTGATCGTCGTCGCCGCCATGGCCGGTCTCGTCCTGTGGCTGCTGTGGCTTGAACCGTTCCCCACCTCGGAAGCGATTCCTGGAGCCAGTTGGCGAGAAGCACTCCCCATGCTGGCGCTAGGCCCCTATTTATTGATCCAGGCTTTGATCTTCCAGAATCAGGGGTGGATTTCGGAAATCGGCGGGTTATCTTCTTCCTCAGCGTTCCTGGTACTGATGCTGGGCAACTTGCTTTCTGTCGCCGGGTTGGCCTGGGGCTTCGCCCGTCCACGTATATTCAACCCTCTGCTGGCGCTTGTGGTTGCAATATATCTAGGGTTTGCCACGGCCACCGCCGACCAACCTGGGACCACCTTTCTCATCACTGTGCTGGTCAGTCAATTGCTTATGGGTTGGGGCTGGGCACTACTAGCAAGCACGCTCGCACCCGCCTCTCGGCCTGGTATGGGACGGACGACGGTCGTAATTGGCTTGAGCATGATTCTGTTTTTGCTGTTGGCCTTCATTTACTATATTTCACTCGACATAGCCATTCCAATCCCCCGAACAGCCATCCCGCCTGCAGGGGCGGTCATCTTAGGAGTAGCCATCCTCTACGCCTCGACGCGGGTGCGGAGGCTATCCCTGCCTAGCTTGAGGGACACGACTGCCCTGATCGCGGCTATCGCTTTGACCTCGATATCTCTGCTCTATTGGATCGCAACCGAAGCATTTCCACGTGTTGAGGGTGAGATCACCCCGTCGCTTCCAGTGCGGGTGATGACCTACAACATCCATTCAGCATTCGCAAGCGATGGCCGGCAGGACCCAGAGGCGATCGCCCGCGTCATCGAAGCCAGCGGCGCTGATATCATCTCCCTACAAGAGGTTTCTCGCGGTTGGCTGATCGACGGCTCAACCGACCTCACAACGTGGTTTGCTCGCCGGCTCGGCATGCAGGTCTTGTTCAAAGGCACCACCGATCCGATGTGGGGCAACGCCATACTTACCCGCTACCCAGTCCTCGAACATGGCTCGGGGTCACTTCCGCTAGCCGGCAGTCTGATAGCTCGTGGCTATCTGTGGGCCAAGATCGATGTCGGCGATCGAGAACCGCTCCTGGTCATCGCCACCCACCTGCACCATGTCGAAGCCGAGAACTATGTACGCCTGGAGCAGGTGCCGGTTGTGCTTACGTTCTGGGATCAAGCTCCTTACAGCCTGATCATGGGCGATATGAATTCCGAACCCGGCTATCCCGAGATGGATTTGATCGCACAGTCTGGGCTGGTCGACTCCTGGGTTGAAGCCGGGGTAGGCAAAGGGCTTTCATGGCCCGCCATCGACCCCTTCGAGCGTATCGATTGGATCTGGCACACACCAGACCTTACAGCCTTGGAGGCTGAGATCATCCAAAGCACAGCCTCCGACCACCTTCCCCTGGTGGTTACCCTCGACGCAGCTCATTAGCGATACAAGCGAACCTCTTGTAAGCTTTAAGCTCGTGGGAATCTGAACAAGCCTTTGCCAGAAAGATGAGGTCACCGGCGAAAATGATGAGTCCTTTGACCACATCGTTGACAGCTTTCATAGATAGGTGGAACACCTACATGTTATCAGCACATCACCCGCCGGCACCCAGACGGTCGAAGCGTAAAAACGGACGGCGACCGATATTACCGCTAAAATCCTGGCCGCGCTGCGCGGGGAAAAGCTGCGTTGGCGCGCAACTAAAATAAAATAAGAAGGAGATTCAATGTCCGATAAGTATCAGCAACTCCGGGAATTGTTAGGCGAAATATTTGATTTGGAGGCAGCATCTGCTGTGCTGCATTGGGATCAGCGCACCTACATGCCCCCGGGAGGTAATTCGGTTCGGGCTTTACAGATCGCCACTCTCAAACGACTAGCACACGAGAAATTCACCAGCGATGAGTTGGGCGCCACGCTTGAAGCGGCCAAAGCAGAGGTCTCCAGCCTTGATCCAGACTCGGACGAAGTGCGTGTAGTGCAGAAGGTGGAGCGCGACTTTGACCGAAAGCGCAAGGTACCCACTAAATGGGTGAGCGAGTTTTTTCGCATCACCGCTCTCACCGAGCATGCCTGGGTTAAGGCACGGGCTAATGCCGATTTCGCCCAGTTCCAGCCACATCTAGAGGAGGTTGTCGAGTTACGGCGGCAATACATCGAATTCTTCGCTCCCTACGACCACCCCTATGATCCCCTGCTTGACTATTTCGAGCCGGGGATGAAAACATCCGAGGTTAAAGCCGTTTTTAATGAGTTACGCCCCCGACAGGTCGATCTGGTACAGGACATCGCTGAGCGCGGCACTCCGGTTGACGGCTCCATGCTCCACCAACCTTTCGATGAGGGCAAACAGTGGGATTTCGGCGTCGAGGTAGCTAAAGCTTTAGGCTACGATTTTGAGCGTGGACGCCAGGACAAGACTATTCACCCTTTCACGATTGGTTTCGGGGTCGACGACGTGCGTATCACCACCCGCTTTGATCCAAACTACCTCGGAACGGCGCTCTTCGGCACAATGCATGAAGCCGGGCACGCCATGTACGGTCAGGGGGTCAGCCCCAACCTCGATCGGACAAATCTCATTGAGGGTGCATCCCTAGGGATCCACGAATCTCAGTCCAGGATGATGGAAAACCTTGTCGGTCGCAGCCGGCCCTTCTGGGTGGCCTTCTATCCGCGGTTGCAGGAGGTCTTCCCCAGTCAACTGGGTGAAGTCGACCTAGAATCCTTTTACCGTGCGATCAATAAGGTAGAACGTTCCCTCATCCGGGTTGAG
This sequence comes from Anaerolineae bacterium, assembly GCA_030605795.1. Classification (GTDB taxonomy): domain Bacteria; phylum Chloroflexota; class Anaerolineae; order Anaerolineales; family E44-bin32; genus DUEZ01. The sequence goes on from JAUWHR010000066.1 coordinate 3,559, forward strand.
GCCGATGAGGCGACCTACAACCTGCACATCATGCTGCGCTTCGAAATTGAGACTGCACTGATGGAAGGTAAAATATCGGTTGGCGAATTGCCTGAAATTTGGAATAGTAAGATGGAGGAATATTTAGGGATCCTACCTCCCGATGACGCCAAAGGCGTTCTTCAAGATGTCCACTGGTCGTCTGGCTACATCGGATACTTTCCAACCTATGCCTTGGGCAACCTGATGGCTTCCCAGTTATGGATCAAGATCGAAGAAGATATCCCGAATCTATCCCGTCAGATTGAACGTGGTGAATTCGGTGACCTACTGGCATGGTTGCGAGAGAACATCCATCAACATGGAGCCAAATTCGAGCCGATGGAACTCCTCCAGCGCGTCACCGGAAGCGGCCTGTCCGCAGAGCCATACATGCGATACTTGCGCAACAAGTACACCGACATCTACAAGTTGTCCTGAGCACCTTGGTAGTCAACCGAACTTGCGCAAGCCCATCAACCTAGACATACTAGACGGCGTCATTGCCGAGAAACAAGCCATGTCTAGAACGAGCCAACCCTCGATTGTCGTCGGAGAGCACGCTTACTTCTACCGAAGAGGTTCTCCCCGCGCTTTCAGGGGCTGGCCAATGATCCGTAAATGGGTTGGATTACTTCTCTTAGTGACCATCTCAGCGGCCTGCAGCACACCCACCGTGTCACTAGTAGAGCCATCCACCGCGCCGTCGAAACCCGCGGTGTCCTCACCGACCCCTTCGGCCACTCCCGACTCCCCCGCGACGCCAGCCCCTCTGACGGCGGCCACACCGGCCATCGTGATCGAATCATCACAAATTCCCCCCACCGCTACCCTCTTGAGCCCCGTTGTTCCACTTCCAACTGAGCAGTTGAAGATCTTCTATCCCGGACCCGCCTCCCAGGTAACCAACCCATTCCGGGTTGCAGGCTGGGGTGGACCCAGCTACATGGATCGGGTCAAGCTGAGGTTGCTTGGCGAGAATGGGCGTGTACTTGCCCAGGGCACCGCCTGGCTGCACGTTTTGCCGGAGGTGGAAAACAGCGGACGCTTCTACCTAGAAGTCCCTTTCGACATCTCTCTCGTGGCCGAATCCGCTCGACTGGAAGCCAGCATGTACGGCTACCGAGACGGGCAACTTAGTCATCTTAATACCGTCAACTTGACCCTGCTATCAGTTGGAAGCCCGTTGACCCATCCAGCGATCGACGGTCCGGAGAAGTTAGCCATCTTCTATCCGCGCCAGGAGGCCGTAATTGAAGGTGGGCAGGTCACCGTTTATGGAGCCGGATGGGTGGATTCTGATCTGCCGCTGACAGTCGAAGTGCTAGACAGCAATGGAGAGGTTATAGGATCTTCCCAGGTATATCTTGACGCACCAGCCATCGGTCAGCTGGGCACCTTCCTGGTTGATGTCCCATACCAGATCACTTTCCCCCAATGGGGCCGGATCGGCGTATCTGAACATAGCGCCGACATCCCAGGGCTGATCCACTACTCTAGCGTGGAGGTCTGGCTGAAACCCTGACCATAAGGACGGGGCTGTCTAAAAGGCCTATCGAGCAAAGACTGATAGGGGCGGACCATCGTGTTCGCCCATTGCAAACCAAATTTGAGCCGACAATTTGGTCGGCTCCTATAGGGTGAATTTGTTGATCGCGGTTACCCTTTCGGGTGCAGCACGCGATCGAAACTAGCCTTCTCATACGCCTTCACATCCTAATACAGCCCGATGCAACCGCCTTGCGACCCTCCAACGACATGGAAAGTGGAACCCTCGTCACAGATACCGGTCCTCTTCTCGCGGTTGACCTTTTTTCAGTGGAGTAAATGATATAATTCCGCCCTCACAGAGGGACCAGATGAGCACGTCGCGCGCCCTGCTTAAACGAACATCTGACTTGCTGACTCTAGCTACGAGAGTACTGCTAGCACTCTTCAGCGCCGGGTTGGCTTTACTCGTCAGCATGGTGATTTTCTTGCTCGGCACGCGCCTGTTCTACGCCGAACGAGCGCTGCCAGGGGTACATGCCGCCGGGGTCAGTCTGGGCGGATTGACACCCGATGAAATCGAGACTGTCTTAGGGCAAGCGCTAACTTACCCCAAGACTGGGTTGATCGCACTACAGGATGGCGACCAGCTGTGGACCACCCGCCCCGAAGAACTTGGGGTCATAATCGATCTCCCCGCCATGGCGCTTCAGGCGATAGCAATCGGCCGTCAAGGGAGCCTCATTGAGCATCTTCAACAGCAAATAGATGCCTGGTACCTCGGACACCCGATCTCCCCGATCGTCATCTTCGATCAAGTGGTGGGAGGATTCTACTTACAAGGACTAGCACAGGGGATCGACCGCCCAACCCTGGAGGCCTCACTGGCCCTGAACGGGACCGTTGTCGAGATGCGACCCGGTCAAATCGGCCGGCAATTGGAGATCCAGGCTAACCTTGAGGCGCTCGCCACTCCGATCTCCCGCCTTCACGATGGTGGTATTGCGCTGGTGATCAATGAGACCCCGCCACAGGTGCTCGACGCCTCCGAACAGGCCGAGATCGCCCGCGAGATACTGCGCCTGCCGCTCACCCTAACCGTTGAAGACGCTGGGCCATGGGTCATCGATCACCCAGAACTGGCGAGCATGCTGCGCTTCGACCTGGCAGAGGATGCCGGGGATATCCATTACCAGGTCACGCTTGATCCCCAAGCCCTGACCGCCATCCTCGAGCCCCTGGCTCTTGAATTAGCGCGCCAGGCAGAAAATTCCCGATTCTATTTCGACGACGACACCGGCGAACTGGTATTGATCGATGGAGCAGTTATCGGCCGATCGCTAGACATTCCTGCCACGATTGAGGCAATCAATACCGGTCTTACCGGCGGGCAACATCAGATCTCGCTCGCATTCGAGATTACTGAGCCGATTGTAGGCGACGAGGCTACGGCTTCAGAATTAGGTATCAGCCAGCCGGTGAGCGTGGTTTCGACATATTTCTCCGGTTCCAGCGCCGGGCGAATACATAACATCAAGATCGCCTCAAGCGCCTTCCACGGCCTGTTGGTCGCCCCTGGCGAGACGCTCTCCATGGCCGAGGTGCTGGGTGACGTTAGCCTGGATACGGGCTATGCTGAAGCCCTGATCATCTATGGCAACCGGACGATCAAAGGAGTTGGGGGTGGGGTGTGCCAAGTCAGCACCACCCTTTTCCGCGCCATATTCTTTGGCGGCTACCCGATCGTTGAGCGCCATTCCCACGCCTATCGGGTGGGCTACTATGAAGCAGGTCCTGGCTCTCCAGGACCCGGCCTCGACGCGGCAGTATTCGTGCCTTTAGTGGATTTAATATTTACCAACGACAGCCCCTACTGGCTGCTGTTGGAGACCTACACTTACAGCAACAACCGGTTGCAATGGAAGTTTTACTCGACCTCAGACGGCCGTCAGGTAGAGTGGAGCAGAGAAATCATCAGCGAGACCGAGGCTCCTGAACCTCTGTACCGGGAGAACCCAGACCTGCCTGAAGGGGAAATCAAACAGGTCGATTACCAAGCCGATGGCATGGACGTGATCGTCTACCGCACCGTCACCCGCGAAGGCGAGGTAATCCACCAGGATACAATCAAGACCCACTATCTTCCATGGCAGGCGATCTACGAATATGGCCCAGGAACTGAATTACCCCCGGGGGTAAAAACAGAGTAGAAGTAGTCAACGCACCTTGATCCATTACGTCGCGTGTCGGACAGCGTCAACAACGCTCACATGGTAGAATCATTACGTCAAGGAGAAAACCATGATCAGTGAAGACCTGCTTGAGATCTTGCGCTGTCCAGCATGCGTGCGCGAGAAGGAAGGATTGCTGACGGTGGTCAAGGACACCTGGCTTGTGTGCCAGGAACCGGACTGTGGTCGCAAATACCCTATCAAGGACGACATCCCGGTAATGCTCATCGATGAAGGGGACAAGTGGGTCTCGGTTGCCGTTGAGGATTTGCCGGTTCCCCCACCGAAAGATTAATCCCCTGGTGGACGATCTCCAATTCATGCTAAACGAACTGATCTCAGGCGATGACGCCCGGGCGGAGGCGGTTGTTCCAGGTTTGGCTCAAATTGGAGCAGCTAGCCTCGACCCGTTGCTCGCTATGCTCGACTCCCCAGGATCTGACCAACGCTGGTGGGCGACCCGGGTTTTAGCAGCCCTTACCCAACCTGAAGCGCGCGATGGACTGCGTCGATCCCTTAAAGACCGCGATCCCGCTGTCCGCCAATGCGCCGCCCTTGGCCTACGCCAACGCCCCACCCAATCCGCCATCTCGGCGTTGATCGACGCCCTGCACGACCCCGATCGCCTGTTCGCCCGTCTGGCCGCTGACGCGTTGGTAGCCATTGGTCCAGTAGCTATTTCTTCGCTGATCTCGGTTATAGAGTCACCGGACCCTGCTGCGCGCATTGAAGCCATCCGAGCACTGGCGGCGATCGAGGACCCCCAGGCTATTCACCCACTCTATGCCGCGCTGGATGATCCCTCACAAATGGTCGGTTATTGGGCAGAACAAGGCTTGAACCGCCTGGGTGTCGGGATGGTCTACTTCAAGCCCTAGCAGGCCTAACCCACGACCACCCATACTACCCATACCACGACCATCCCTAACCCTAAAACCAGCTTGATCCCAAAGGACGCTCCACACCCAAGCCCCATGCCAAGCATCGCTTGGGCCGCTTTGTTCACGTCCTGAAGACGGACATATTCAGCCAGGTAAGTGCCCAAAAGTAAACCAATAACGCCCCCAACAGGGCCAGAAAGAAGCAACGCTACCAGGCCCAGGGCAAGGCCGGCGAATATTGCCCGAATCGACGCCCCACCCATCCTTGCCGCGGTCCCACTGACCCATAACTCAGTAAACAATCCCGCCAAACCAAGAAGCGAGATCAATCCAAACAGCCAAATTCCTCTCTCACCCCAACCCACGTACAATCCATAACCCAACGCCGCGCCCCAAATCAGCACGACGTCCGGGAACCCAGGCACGATGGCCCCCATCAATCCAATGAACATCACCAGGCCAACAATGATCGCCACCGCAATATCAAACATCGACCACTTCCGCTTTAATCAATTCCACGTCGCCCATCCATGGTCGCAAAACCTCCGGCACCGCCACGCTGCCGTCAGCTTGTTGGTAATTTTCGAGAATAGCGATTACCGTTCGCGGCAGGGCTAACCCAGACCCATTCAAGGTGTGGACATGCTCTGCTTTGGCGCCCGGCTCAGGACGATAGCGAACCTCGGCTCGCCTGGCTTGGAAAGTCTCACAATTGGAGCATGAACTGACTTCCAACCACTCCCCACAGCCAGGCGCCCACATCTCTACATCATACTTCTTGGCAGCTGTGAAGCCTAAATCCCCAGTTACCATTTCGGCCACCCGATGGGGAATGTTCAGCGCTCTACAGATGTCCTCAGCATCGTCTACCAGTTGCTCAAATTCCTCATAGGACTCATCTGGCTTGGTAAATTTATACATCTCCACCTTGTCGAACTGGTGTCCGCGCTTGATCCCTCTCACATCTCGGCCAGCTGAAAATTTCTCGCGCCGGAAACACGGCGTGTAGGCCACGTAGTTCTTCGGCAACTCGTTCGCTTCTAGGATCTCATCCCGATGCAAGTTGGTTAGTGGAATCTCTGCCGTACCGACAAGCCAGAGGTCGTCCTCGACATCGTGGTAGATATTGTCAATGAACTTAGGCAACTGGCCTGCTCCCCACATGCACTCCTCCTTGACGATGAAGGGTAGGTATACCTCGGTGTAGCCGTGCTTTTCAACATGGAAGTCTAGCATCCATTGGATCAACGCCCGTTGCAGTCGCGATCCTAATCCCAACATCACGTAGAATCGGCTCCCCGATAACTTGACCCCCCGCTCGAAGTCGAGTATCCCCAATCTGGGACCTAGCTCCCAGTGAGGCAGCGGCTTAAAGCCAAAATCCCTTTCTGTTTTGGGCTCACCTTCCTGGCGAATGACCACGTTTTCGTTTTCATCAGCGCCCACCGGCACACTCGAATGTGGAAGGTTGGGCACAAGGTACAGGGCTTGTCGAAGCCGATGGCTGACGTCGCGCAGCCGGTCTTCAAGGTCCGAAATCCGCTCACCAACGGCACGCATCTCATCGATAAGCGGCTGGCGTTGATCCAGATCCTGCATCTGACCAATTTGCTTCGAAGCGACTTTGCGCTTATGGCGGAGCGCCTCCAACTCTTGCAGGATGTCCCGCCGATCGGCGTCCAATTCAAGGATCTCGTCAATAGGCGCCTCAGCATGCAACTTCCGTAGGGCTTCCTTCACCTCATTGGGGTGTTGGCGAATATACCGTAAGTCGATCATGGCAGGCCTCCAGCTATTAAGATCGCCCCCTCATCTGCAGGACGAGGAGGCGATCGTGGTGCCACCTGCTTTCGCCGCTCCCCATCGGAGCGGCCTCTTAGCGCTATAACGGGCGAACCCGGCCTCCCTTACGGCAGTTTCCTGCCCCTTCGAGGGCGACGGGCCCCGCATTGGGGCCGGCGGAGAGGATTCCCCCCGCTCCCTCACCGTCTCTCACCAGTCGGCGGCTCTCTGAAAGAAGGAGGTTGGGGTAGTATGCTCCGCGCACGCCTTTCATTGGCACATACACAGTGCCCCTAAATTGTGGTTTTGATTATATGGGCTGAGCCGGCGAAGTCAAGCCTAATTTTCACCAGGTTCCCTAAGAGCTTGAAGCTCGCGGTGAGCTTCAGTTGGAATGGGGCTAAAACGAAGATGTTCCACTGCGCACAGCAACAATCTGCGCCATAACAGCCAGAGCAATCTCCGCGGGCGTTCTGGCGCCAATGTCCAGGCCAATCGGTCCGTGCAGACGGTTGAGGTCCGCCTCAGACAGACCTCCAGCAAGCAACCGCTGGCGTCGAAGCTCTTGCGTCTTGCGACTGCCGAGCGCACCCACGTAGAACACAGGACTCTGCAGAGCGATCTTCAGCGCCGGGTCATCCACTTTGGGATCGTGGGTCAACGTCGAGACAGCGGTCGTGCTTGTTAGTCCGACTTCCGCAAACGCCTTCTCCGGCCATTCTTGGATCAACCGATCGACATTCGGGAATCTTACTTTGCTAGCAAACGCTCGGCGCGGGTCAACAATCACGGTGCGGTAACCGAGCAGGCCAGCGATCTGGGTAAGCTTCATAGCAATGTGCACCCCCCCGACGGCAATTAAGGTCGGCGGAGGCTGGATCAATTCAAGAAAAACCTCGATAGCATCATCCGTCTTTGACTCCCCTTCTGTCGCTCCTTCAACACCACGAGAGCTGATAGTAAGCCGGCAGGATGCTCCAGCTACCAGCACACCTCGGGCTTCTTCGGCTGCCTCCAACTCCCATTCGTCACCGGACTCCACCACCATCTTTCCGTCATCGAACAGCAAAAATTGATGACCTATCAGATCCACCGGACCCCTCACACACGTCACTACTACCAATGTGCGTTCTGCAATCAGCGCAGATCGCAAATAGTCATACAAAGCTCGATCAAGCGGCTGGACAAACACCTCAATCGTACCCCCGCATGCCAACCCAACCTCCCAGGCGCGGTCATCTGCCACACCAAAATGAAGCAACTGCGGTTGACCGGTTTCTAGCACCTCGACGCCCGTCTCAACCACCGCGCCCTCCACACAACCTCCGCTTACAGATCCCGCGAACATGCCGTCGGGCGTTATCGCCATCTTGGCTCCCACACCACGCGGCGCCGAGCCCCACGTTTGCACCACAGTCGCCAGGGCCACGTCCTTTTTTCCCATAAGCCACCGGTCAATATCGGGGATTATGTCTCGCATGATTCCTCCAAAGGAGTGGGAGTCCATAATCGCGGGGCGCAACGACGGAATATTTCCGGCGTATCGGTCTTGACAGAACTTCCCACAATTCCTAGGCTCACGGTAAGCTCGGGCCAAACCAACACTAGACACTCCATAGATATCGGTCGCGTTCTAACGCAACGCGCAGGATTCACCTAGCGAACCAATATCAATGCCAGCAGAGAACTGAGACCCACCGTCAGGATCAACCAATCAAATGCTCCTATCTCTAAGGGAATAATGCGACTTCTATCAGGAGAAAAGGCCCGAGCCTCTGCAGAAAGCACTACCTCATCCGCGCGACACAAAGCATTGCCTATAATATTAACCAGCAGCAACCGAAGTCCACGCCATCGCTGCCGACGTAGCCCTCCTTTCATCCGCAAGCTGCGCCACGCGTTCAAACTCGACTGCCGTAGAAAAGGGAGTAGATTCACCGCCACACCCATCGAGAAACCGAGGCCCTCCAATCCAAAGCGCTCCAGCAATCCAGCCACCTCCGCAATATCCACAGAATTGGAGAAGCCCTCCACGGCCACCAATACCACCACGGCGCGCAGAACCATCTGTAGCCCAATCAGTAGACCTTCAGACGATACCGCTAATCCCCACAAATTCCAATCAAGCTCGCCCACCCAGAAAATATTAGCGACGATCAGGAACCCGAACAGCAGTATCCATCGTCGTCGAAATGGCACGCGTAGGGCTGCCGGGTGGAGTAACACGGCAACTCCCAACCAGGTACCCACCGCGAGGGGTATCCAATTAGGGGGCGCAATCAGGAGCAGACTGATCGACCAAAAGAAGACCACGAGTCGACCCATAGTCCCAACAAGCCGTCTCACTGGTTCCGCCGATCTTCCCTCGGTGCTCATCTCTCAGGTCTACCCAGCCTGGCGTATACGCTGCGCCCTACGCTCCAGGCCAACAACCCCGCGGCAGCACCAATGCCTAAGCGCAAACCTATCAAGGCCAAGATCAGCCATAGTACAGCCGAAGGGTCTATTCCGAGCACCTGGGATCCCTGATCGAGGGTTCGCAACCACACGGTGAGTATCCCACTTCCCATGATCAACCCGTGCATTACAAACGGATGAACGAAAGTCCACAGCACGCCAACTGCTCCAGCCATGGTAAACGCGCCTTGAGAGGGTTTTCTCAAAGCACTCAATACCACCTCGGCCAAGAGTGCTTCAATTACAATCCCCAACAATGGCCAAATAACCACCCCTCCCAGGCTGAACAATTTGAGCAGTGCGGCGATAAGACCGATGAAAAGCGTCGCTCCTGGCCGGCATACGAACAGACGGCCAATCATGGCAATCGCCAGACCTATCGCCGTCAGGATTACCCCAGCCATGGGTACTTTCATTACATGGAGAATGGAACCGAAGGACAACTCGACTGCCCCCCACAGAGCGCCAAACACACCAAGGGTAACCAGTTCGCGTGTGCTAAATTTCATCCCCAAGCCTCCCTCGCCTCCACATGGGCATAAGTCTTCTCCTGTTCACTTCGCCTAAACCGACCCTCTAAAGCGATCTTACCTTCTTCCATCACGATAACACGCTGAGCATACCGGCACACGAGTTTGTAGTCATGGGTAATGAGCAATATCGTAGTCCCCTTCTGGCTGAGTGTTGTCAGGAAGTCCATCAACCGCTGCAGATGCCCCCAGTCCTGCCCAATCGTTGGCTCATCGAGCATCAGCAATCTGGGACACAACGAAAGACAAGCTGCCATGGCTGTACGCTGCTGCTGGCCGCCCGAGAGCGCCATCAGACGCCTCGACCGAAGATCCACAAGGTCAGCCTCCGCCAAAATCTGTACATGTCGCTCAGGTTCAAATAGACCGTAGTTCCGCGGTCCAAAGGCGACTTCCTCATTAACCGATTCCGTGAACAGTTGATCTAACGGGTTCTGGAAGAGCAAAGAAATGTCCAACCCAGGTTGCTTCAGTTCTCCGCCATTGAAACATATCGTTCCCTCCAACGGCTTGAGCAGACCGGCAGCTACCAGAGCCAAGGTTGACTTCCCCGCCCCGTTATCGCCCACCAGTGCCACGAACTCACCTGGATACAACGTAAGATTTATGTCCTGGATCACCCTTCGACCGCCGTACCCAGCCGAAACCCCTCGCATTTCAATCAACGCTGTCAAATCACCACGATGTCGGCTATCCGCGATCACGAGTGACCGCCACGGTTCTGTCGGGTAATCCATTAGCCTACGCAAACCAAGGTTGCGCCATAAATGCTGATCGGACAAGATGGCGGTCGGCTCGCCATCCGCGATGACGCGCCCCTCGGCCATAAGCAGCACCCGATCAGCCAGTCGAGCGCCTTCCACCAAACGATGTTCGATCAGCACGATCGTCACCCCATGGCGTTCACGCAATGCTTGAAGCGTCGCCGTCACCTGACGGATTCCATGCATATCGAGTGAGGCAAATGGCTCATCCAGTACCAGCACCCGAGGTCTCATCGCCAGCGCGGCGGCGATGGCGACCTGCTGCTTCTCGCCGCCAGACAACTCCGACGGCCTGCGGTCCATGCTTCCCATCAGGTTGGTTGCCGACAGGGCCCAGCTTACCCGTTCCCGGACCTCATCCTTGCTCAAACCAAGATTGCGCGGGCCGAACGCGACCTCATCTTCCACCCGTAGATGAAAGAGTTGCGAGGATGGATTCTGAAAGACCGCGCCTACTCGCTGGGCAAGCTCGGCGATCGTATGCTCGCGCACGTCCATACCCGCTACATGTACTGCGCCCTCAAATTGCGCCGATATGGCATGAGGGATAAGGCCGGTTAGCACCCGAGCCAGGGTGCTCTTCCCGCAACCTGAAGGACCAGTCACCAGCACGCACTGTCCGGTCGGGATGTCCAGGGTCACGTCCTGCAAGGCGAACCCGGAATCATAGCGCACGGTCAAGTTGCGCACCCTGATCATCGGTACTTTTCCCCTTCTGCCCCCGCGGACACGGAACCCTGGTTCAAGTTCACCACCCCCGCCCATGGCCACCGGTCCAGGGCCTGCGACAACAACTCGGGTCGAACGACGACATAGACCTGCGGAACCTGCTGGGCGTCGATCAAGCGCAGTCCCTCCTCTAAGCCCTCCCCCAGAATGAATTCGAGGGGACCTATTTCGTCGATAATTACCATATCACAGGGTGGGAGATCGCGTAGCACCTTGTTGGCCCATTCCAGGGTCTCTGGATTAAATTGCCAACATGGAGTCACTGATTTGCGGGAGGTCATAGTTTGAGGAAACGCCAGCTGACGGCTCTCCCCAGATATGAGGTCAAGAAGATCGATTCTAACTTTGCGTCCTTCCTCCATAATGGAAAGGGATAGTAGGCCTCCGACGGTCATTCCCTCACCTCGAGCCTGCTCCGCAAGCTTGAAACACCAGGTGCTTTTTCCTGAGCCGCTCGGGCCGGTGATAAGGGTAAGTTTGGTGGTCATATTATGTAATTCTACAGTAACTACTCAGGTATCGTCTGGAAAGAGGCAAGCCTACTCACGAAGCGATTTTTGGATGTCATTGCGAGTCCTTCGGTACCTCAGGGCCTTCGGCTCCGCGAAGCAATCTCCTGCCTTCAACATGTAATCAACGGTGGAGATTGCTTCGTCACTTCGTTCCTCGCAATGACAGACTGAGTAGTTACATTCTACGATGAATTCCTTATTCGAATGGGAGATTACAAATTCAGTATTCCATATCTAGTCATCGGTAAGAAAATACCTGCAGGCTGACGTTCGCTTGCAGATTACACAATGGCAAACCCATCCATGACTGAGCGAGCCACACGAGCGAGGAATCCCTATGATTCCACTAGTTAGAAGAACCATCATAGGAATTCCTCGCCGCAACGCGGCATGGAATGACATTATAAAGAAGGGGATTCCACACAACTCGCCGGGAGCTTTTATGGGATCCACATACCCGGCGCTGATCGCGCCGGGTACATAGAACGGGCGATGTACATCTTAGATGTCGAGATTCGCCATCTGCTCGTAGAATTTCCAGCGGGTGATCACATCCTGCCGGATGGCCTCCAGCAGCTTTTTCGCTCGCTCGGGTTTCGTTTGGCGCAGGGAGCGGAAACGGTTCTGCTTGTACATGAACTCCTCAATGCTTTCCGTCGGAGCCTTCGAGTCCAGTTGCAGCGGGTTTTTACCTTGATCCGCCAGCATTGGGTTATAGCGATAAAGCGGCCAGAAACCGCTGGCAACGGCGTTCTTGTGCAGGTCTGTAGCGGTGGTCATGTCGATGCCGTGAGCGATGCAGTGGCTGTAGGCAATAATCAGCGATGGGCCTTTATAAGCCTCTGCTTCTCTGAAGGCTTTCACTAATTGGGTCATATTAGCGCCATAGGCCACCTGAGCCACGTAGATATTGCCGTAGGTCATGGTGATGGCGCCCAAATCCTTCTTAGGCATGTCCTTGCCCGCGGCGGCGAACTTGGCGACTGCCGCTCGAGGTGTGGCCTTTGAAGCCTGCCCACCGGTGTTGGAGTAGACGCCGGTATCGAGCAGTAGCACGTTGACATCACGTCCAGAAGCCAGCACGTGGTCCAATCCACCATAGCCGATATCGTAGCCCCAGCCATCGCCTCCGATGACCCACACCGACCTGGGCACCAGGAATTCAATCACGCTAAGCAGACGGCGCGCCATAGTATCATCGCGCTTCTCCAAGATTGACTTCAATTCCTCCACCCTCACCCGCTGCGTCTCGATCGCCTCCTGTGTGCTCAGATCAGCGGTCTTGATCGCCTCGACCAACTCGGCTTTTCCATTCAATGGGACTTTGTCAAGCAACTCTTTCGCGAAGGCGGTAAGTTTATCCGCCGTCAACCGCATACCCATGCCGAATTCGGCGTTGTCCTCGAAGAGCGAGTTCGACCAGGCCGGGCCACGACCATCAAAGCGTGGGACATAGGGTGTAGTAGGCAGGTTGCCACCGAAGATCGAGGAGCAGCCGGTGGCGTTGGCGATAATCATGCGGTCGCCAAAGAGCTGAGTAAGCAACTTGACATATGGGGTCTCACCACAGCCGGCGCAGGCGCCAGAGAATTCGAACATCGTGGGTAGAAACTGCGACCCTTTGACGGTGAAACGGTTGAAAAGGGCCGGATCAGGATCAGGGATCGATAGAAAGTAATCCCAATTAACTACCTCCTGCTCCCGAATCGGCGGCTGTGGCGCCATGTTGATCGCCTTGCGGTCGGTCTTCTCTCCCTGCTCATCCTTGACGTAGGACGGGCAGATGTGCACGCAGGCTCCACAGCCGGTGCAGTCCTCGGGCGCCACCTGGAGAGTGTACATCATACCCTCCAAGCCGCGACCCTTGGCCGGTACGGCTTTCCAGCCGTCAGGCGCATCCCCATTGGCATATGAGGCGTCGTATATCTTAGGTCTGATCGCGGCATGCGGGCAGACAAAAGCGCATTGGTTGCATTGGATGCAAACCTCCGTCTCCCACACAGGGATTTCCAAGGCGACGTTGCGCTTCTCGAAGCGGGTTGTGCCGACCGGGTAGGTGCCGTCGTTGGGCAAGGCAGAGACAGGTAATCGGTCTCCCCGTAATGCGATCATCTCCGCCGTGACCTCTTTCACAAACTCTGGGGCGTGATCCGGCACCGGGGGTCGGATGTGGATGGTGCTGGTAGCCTTCTCGGGCAGCCGCACCTCATGTATCCGCTCACCGGCAAGATGGGCAGCTTTGATGTTCATGTCTACCACAGCCTTGCCCTTACTGCCATAGGTGTCCTCTACCGCCAATTCCATCATCTTCAGAGCCCGCTCCTCCGCTAGCACGCCCGAGATGGCGAAGAAAGCCGTCTGCATGATGACGTTGATGTGTCCACCAAGACCCAGTGATCTCGCCAACGAGTATGCATCGATGACATAGAACTTGGCCTGCTTTTCAATCAGCGCCTGCTGCACCTCGAAGGGCAAGTGATCCCAGACCTCATCCGGCAGGTAGGGACTATTGAGCAGAAAGGTGCCCCCCGGCTTGAGATGGCTGAGGATGTCGAAGCGCTCTAAGAAAGCAAACGCATGGACGGCCAAGAACTCTGATTGGTCGATCAGATAGGTGCTGCGGATCGGGTGCGGACTGAAGCGCAGGTGAGAGATGGTCAGCGAACCCGACTTCTTCGCTTCATACACAAAGTAGCCTTGAGCGTAGTAATCGGTGGCCTTGCCAATGATCTTGATCGAGTTCTTGTTTGCCCCGACGGTACCATCACCGCCAAGGCCGAAGAACAGCGCTCGATGCTCACCCTCAGGCGCCGAGGAGAAAACGTCGTCCCATGGCAGACTGGTGTCGGTGAGATCATCGATTATGCCGACGGTGAAGTGGTTCTTCGGCTGCTCGGAAGCCAAGTTATCGAGCACCGACTTGGCCATGCCGGGGTTGAACTCCCTGGAGCCAAGCCCGTATCGCCCGCCAACCACCAGCGGCATGGCACTTCGCTCGATGCGACCTTCAACCATCGCTTCGGCGATAGCGTTCTGCACATCCAGATACAGCGGCTCGCCCGCTGCGCCCGGCTCCTTGGTACGATCGAGCACCGCGATCACTCGTACGGTCTCCGGCAAGGTGTCCACAAATGCCGCGCTGTTAAAGGGACGGTAGAGGCGAACCTTGACCAGTCCCACCTTCTCCCCCTGGCCGACCAGGTATTCGACCACCTCATGCATCGTGTCGGCACCCGAGCCCATCATCACCGCCACCAGCTCGGCGTCGGGGGCGCCGACGTAGTCGAAGAGGTGGTACTCTCGGCCGACGATCTTGGCAAAGCGATCCATTGCCCCCTGTACGATCCCAGGGGTCTTTAGATAGTAGGGGTTGACTGTCTCGCGGGCGGCAAAGAATACATCCGGATTCTGGGCTGTGCCCCGGATGGCGGGCCGGTCAGGGGAAAGACCCCGCATGCGGTGGGCGATTACCCATTCCTCATCAATCATCGCCCGCATGTCATCATAGGTCAACTCTTCGATCTTCTGGATCTCGTTGGAGCTGCGGAAACCATCGAAGAAATGGAGGAAGGGGACGCGCGCTTCCAGCGTAGAAGCCTGGGCAATCAAAGCAAGATCCATGACCTCCTGGATGTTATTGGAAGCTATCATCCCCCAGCCAGTGGAGCGGGCGGTCATCACATCGCTGTGGTCGCCAAAGATCGACAAGGCCTGAGCCGCCACTGAACGAGCGGCGATGTGGAACACCGCCGGCGTCAACTCCCCGGCGATTTTGAACATGTTGGGAAGCATCAGCAACAAGCCCTGGGAGGCGGTGAAGGTGGTTGTCAGGGCGCCTGTCGTCAGGGCGCCGTGGACTGCCCCCGCTGCGCCGCCTTCGGACTGCATCTCAGTGACATCTGGAATAGTCCCCCAAATGTTCGGTTCGCCGCGCGCAGCCTTCTCATCGGCGATTTCACCCATCAGCGACGATGGGGTAATGGGATAGATGGCGATCACCTCGTTGGTGGCATAGCCCACGTGGGCTGCGGCCGTGTTGCCGTCATACGCCACCAACTTGCGCTTGGTTTTTTTCTTTGCCATAAACCGCTCCTTTCACTTCGCTAATATAAGCAGTCATACCTACGCGCCTAAGCGCGCAAATTATCATAAGGGAATCAACCATTAAGTCTAGAACGCTTTGCCCCACTGTAACAGTGTAAAAGAGCATTGTGAACCATGGTACACCTATCACTATTCCCTTGCTGCACATTCTTCTTTGCCATTAATCACCACTTATCGATCTTTAAGTGGTCATTATTTCCGATTTACCAACAACTTACATGGTTTTCATACTCCAGGAAACTAGGGTTTAAATCGCCAAAACGATTATCTCTTTGTAAAGCAGGGTTTGAGGATTAGGATCAAGATACGACATCAGTTGAGTTCATGATGATAGCAGATTATGGGGAGTTGCAATCTATCATACAAAGACGAGATGGGTTAAATATTTTTACTACCCTCCATGTAGACCACCAGCCATCGTCCCAACAGGGGATATAGGAAGTCACGTCCAGCCAGAATGCGGGAAGCACCCAGCAATCCAAACAAAAGGGTGAGGCCCCACCCTACCAGGATCATTCCCACCAATACACATCTCAGGGTCAAAAGACCAGAAGGGAGGGCACCACCCAAACCATCAGGGAGACCACCCAACATCGTGCCATACAAGCCCCAGAACCCTAGTAGATACACCACCGAGAAGGCAGAGGGCATGGCTAGCTGGTAGATCAACGCCTGGAGCGCTTGAAAGTGGACGAACTTTGACCAATCACGCTGGGTGATCCAGATATGCAAAGGGACGATAAAACCCAGAAAAGGGAGCAGCGCCCCGCTGTGGGCCACGGCTGCCAGGAGGCGCTCATCCTGGGAAGCCTGTTGTGCCGATGTAGACATCATTTCCTCCTAATATATGAATAATGCACAAATAAACCTCGATTGTGTTAATTTATTGCATGTATACTGAGCAGTGTCATCACGTAGGTGTTTTCATTCAAAGACCACATGAAGAAAACCGATGTACAAAGACATATTCAGTATCATTTTTTTTCTCGGTATGTCAAATCAACAAAGGTTCGGTTCGTTCTATCGGCGAAAGAATTGACTAAGGGATTCAAGCAACCAACCTCTTTCCTATAGACTCCTTGACAGTGCCAAAAAGCGTTCCATGATAAACTACCTCGAGTTCGATCGAGATGGCACTCTTGGGCATTCTAAAAAAGGCTCGGCAGGGATCTGCGAATGATGCGATTTGGGCTTCGGCGTTGCGCGCGGCAGCTGGCGTGGCGCGCAAAGCTGCCTCGAGTGAGAGCGATGTACTGCGGGCGGTGACCGAAGAGTTGCAACACCTCAAATTGAGGAGCACGGTGGCACTTCTGACCCCAGATGGCCAACTAGAAGTGCAAACTCGTCCAGTTAGCCAATCCATAGAGAACACTCTTCGACGACTGACCGGTCTGCAGATTGCAGGCTATCGTTTCGATCCCCAACAGGTTGACATCTACCGAGAAGCCTTATCCTCCGGTGAGGCCGTTTTTACTACCAAACAGGCACATTCGGTTCGCCAAATAATGCCCAAAAACCTGCGACCGCTGCTGTCACGGGTTATGCACCTGCTTGGTCGCGAACAACCGGCGATCGTCGCTCCTTTAATCCTGGGTGATCGTACACTGGGGACCATTAGCGTCACCGCACATTGGCTGACCGCAGACGATAACCCCATGGTGGCGGCTCTAGCCGATCACATATCTATTACTCTGGGACACGTCCGATCTCGAAAAAAGATGGAAGCCTCCTTGGAGCGCGAGCGACTACGCAACCAGGTGGCCGAAACTCTATCCAGCGCGCTTGACCTATCGACGGTGTTCGAACGCGTTATTCACCTAGCAGCCGAGATGACTAACGCCGACGCTGGGGCGATCACTCTCATCGAACCAGACGGCGAAACCGTTACCTACCCCTATATATTTGGGTTGCCAGACAGTCTACGCTTCCAACCCACCCCGCGCAGCCAGGGCTTGGCCTGGCTCATAATCGAAAGCCGCACTCCGATCCTCCTCCCTGACTACAGAGAACATCCAAACGCTCTACCCCACTGGGTCGATGCCGGCATACGTAGTTTCCTCGGCGTGCCATTGATCGCCGGGGACGAGGTCATCGGAGGCCTGGGTTTTTTCTCCCTTGCCAAAGATCGACCCTTTGGGGAGGAACAGCTCGAGATAGCTCAGGCTATTGCTAGCATGGCTGCTATCGCCATTAAAAACGCCAGGTCGTACGCCGAAGCCACACGGCGTGCCAAGGAGTCTCAAGCGCTGATCCGCACTGCCAGTTACATCGGCTCTTCGCTCGACCATGAGATCGTGCTTCAGACCATCGCTGAACAGGCCAAAGCTTTGTTGCAGGCAGATGGAAGCCGCATACATCTGGTCGAACCCGAGAAGGGCATCCTGCGTTGCCTGATCGCGCTAGATCCAGAGGCTGAGGCTATTATGGCGATTGAACTGGAGATCGGCCAAGGGATCACCGGTTATGTCGCCGAGCAGGGCGTACCGCTCCTGGTAAATGACCCCTCCTCGGACCCACATGGTATACACGTATCAGGTCCGTTGGGGGACGAACCTGAATGCTTGGTTATGGCACCACTTAAAGTTCGCCAACGAACGATGGGGGTTATGACCGTGCGCCGCCTCGGCCTCAACCGACCGTTCTCCACCTCTGACCTTGACCTGCTAACCGCTTTCGCTGCCCAGGCTGCAGTGGCACTCGAAAACGCCGACCTTTACGGTCAGATCGCAGCCCAGGCCCAGCGCTTGGAGACAGAAGTGGCTAAGCGCACCCGCGAGCTAGCTCTTTCTGAAGCCCATTATCGGGCGCTGGTTGAGACCTCACTGGCAGGCATCGTTCAGATCGACACCGAAGGTCGATTCACTTATGTCAACCAGGCCTTCGCTGATTTGCTTGAAATCACACCGGAGGAGATCATTGGGAAATCAGTGTCAAGCTACGAAGGCTTTATCCCTGAAATCCATGATGTAGTATTGGAGCGGTTTCATGCGCGCATGCGCGGTGAGCAGCCCGACCGCGGGGTTCACGACATAGAACTCATCACAAAAAACGGCCGGCACATCCCCGCCCTAATCGCCGCCAGCTTGATCACCGACGATGAGGGCATCCCTCAAGGGGCTACTGGCCTCATCTTCGATATCTCCGAACGTAAGGGGCTTGAGGCCGCGCTGCAGACCGAACGAGATCGCCTCGACGCCATCCTGACCAATGTTGGCGACGCGGTGATGGTGACCGATCCCAATGGGGTGATTGAGTACGTCAACCCAGGCTGGGAGCGCTTGAATGGTTACTCAGCCGAGGAAGCCCTAAATAAAACTCCACGCTTCATCCAAAGTGGCCAACACTCAGTTGA
Source organism: Anaerolineae bacterium (assembly GCA_030605795.1). GTDB lineage: Bacteria > Chloroflexota > Anaerolineae > Anaerolineales > E44-bin32 > DUEZ01. The sequence continues at coordinate 22,407 of JAUWHR010000066.1, forward strand.
TTTCTACGCTGACATGTGGGAGACCATCCTCAGCGGAGAGACCTGGCGGGGCGAGGTTGTCAACTCCCGCCAGGACGGCACGATCTACGACGCCGCGCTCACCATCACCCCCGTGCTGAACGACGCCGGTGAGGTAATCAACTTCGTTGGCGTGCAGCACGACATCAGCGCCCTCAAGGAGCTCGATCGGATCAAGTCGCAGTTCGTCTCCGACGTTTCACATGAATTGCGCACCCCTCTCACCAACATCCGTCTCTACCTCGATCTCTTAAGTAGAACCTCTGAGGACCCCACAAGATCTACCCGATACCTAGAAACGCTATCGCGCGAAAGCGAACGTTTGGCCAATCTGATCGACGACCTTCTCTCATTATCACGATTGGATGCAGGCGCCGTTCCTTTCGAGCCTGCCCCGGTTGATATCAATCCTTTGCTGACGAGTTTAGTTGAGGATCGAAGGACGCTTGCCTCCAAGCGAGGTCTTGAACTGAAACTAGAGACTGATACGTCACTTCCACCGATTATCGGGGACGAACGCCTTCTTACCCAGGTATTCACCAACCTGCTCACCAATGCCATGAACTACACCCCAGATGGGGGACAGATCACTCTGCGCACCTACCAACGGTTATGGGCTAGGGGTAGCTGGGTGGTGGCAGAAGTGGAGGACACCGGCCTGGGAATCCCGCCTGACGAGATAACGATGATCTTCCGCCGCTTTTTCCGTGGTCATGCCGCCCAAGCTACTGCCGCGGCTGGCACCGGGCTTGGGTTAGCGATCTGCAAGGAAATCATCGATCGACACCAGGGTCGCATAACGGCTAAAAGCGATGGCGTAGCCGGCCATGGCTCACGCTTCTACGTTTGGCTGCCCTTCCCAGAGATAGAATGACAAGGTGACGAATGCCCCATCAAACGCAACCTGATTACACTCGCGCCGCCTCCTCGCGCAGTGTCTCCTCCCACGCCTGCTCAGCAGGCATGAACACAACCTCGAATTGATCCACCGCCTTTTCCGATCGGTAGCGAAAAGACACAAATTAAATCTCCCGCATGACAAGCACATGGCCAGCAAGGAAATTGGTCTCGCCTGGTTGCCCCCGCTCCCCCGCCAGGAGGAAACTATTGGCGACATCTTCCACTTGTCCGAAGGTATAAGCACCCTCCGGAGCCTAGATTAGCGGTGGCAGCAGGCCGCGCACAAACAACTTGGTTAAATACCCAACCCCCCCTCCATGTTAACCGCCCACATGCGTCTCCGCGCCCGACGGGGAATCCCCAGTTCGTACCAACCGGCGTTGTGGAATATCAAATCCGGCGTTGATAGTGCATCAGCGAAGTTGCTTATTTTGAGCGATCGAAGTAGATGCTCTTTCCGGTAGCTGAAAGCGGGATCCCCATCACGAAATCTGCATCAACCAACTTCATCTCGCGGGCAACAACCCCAACCCGATACATGACCCGGTTATCAACATTCATCAACCCGGCGATTTTAACCGCCGATCCCAGCGCGATCCCCATGTCCAACAAACGAAGAGCGCAGTTTGGGCCTTTAAATTGACCATCGAAGGTATTGATAAGGATACAATTCTCCGCGCCACATGCACCGCAGTTCAGATCTGCCACATCCGCGTCTTTTATGCCGATGAGTACCACGACCTCCGTGTCCAGCGTATTCCGCCCATCTCGTTCGAAGCCAGCGTCATCATGTTGTCGACCGTGATTGATCATCCCTCGACCAAGCCGTTGCACAGTCTCACCTTCGACCACTTCTACAACGATAAAATCCTCCCCGCGGGTCTTGGGAGCCGTGCGAGCGGCGATCGCCATCAAGTCCGCAACCATCCTCAGGCCTTCCATCATCCTCCTCCTGGTAAGTTCTGGTCGAAATCGTTGTGCTTCAAGAATCGTCCACAGGTACCACCTCAGCACTAAATAATCATATTTGACCTATCATCATGGAAGTAATCACAGACTGCACTGAAAAAAGCTAGAGAAAGGGAACGGCATATATGGGGTGTGGGCAAAACCCACACCCCATATATGACCCCTTATCCCGCTGACGGCTGCTTTTTTTAGCAGACTCATCACTACCGTACTGTGATTCGGCCAGGGCCAGGTTGGGTGAACTGACCAATGTTCGCCACCAGGTCCACCCCTCGCTCTTCCAACGCTTCCAACAGCGCCTCCAGCCGCTCAGCAGGGACAGCTATGAGTAACCCGCCGGAGGTCTGAGCATCCGCCAAGAGAAGCTTCTGTGCCTGTGAGACGCCCTCACCCCAGATCATGTGTGGCTCAACATAAGCCAAGTTATCGCGGGTACCGCCCGGAATAACGTTGGCGCTAATAAAAGTCTCAGCTCCACTCATGATTGGCACCCGATCGGCATAGATTTCGGCATCCAACCCCGCGCCGGCGGTCATCTCCCTCAAGTGCCCTAACAAACCAAAACCGGTTACATCGGTGCAGGCCGATACGCCCACTTCTACCATCGCCTCAGCAGCCGCGCGGTTAAGGGTCGCCATCCACTTATTAACCTCTCGCTCCGTACCCTCATCCGCCAAGCCCCTTTTAACCGCCGTGACAATGATGCCTGTACCGATCGGTTTGGTGAGGACGATCTGATCACCGGGCTGGGCTGCGGCGTTGGTCACTACCTTATCGGGGTGCACGACTCCGGTCACCGCCATCCCATACTTGGGCTCGGTGTCGTCCACTGTGTGGCCACCGATGATGCTCACCCCGGCTTCGGTGGCCTTGTCGAGCGCCCCCTGCAGAATACGCTCGAGCACCTTTAGGGGTAACCGGTTGATTGGAAAGCCAACGATATTTAACCCGAAGAGCGGCTTGGCGCCCATGGCGTAGATATCGCTTATCGAATTGGCGGCCGAGATCGCGCCGAAATCATATGGATCATCGGCGATCGGGGTGAAAAAATCAACTGTTTCCACAATTGCCAGGTCATCGCTAATCTGATAGACCGCAGCATCATCCGATGTTGAGATATCGACTAATACCGCGGGGTCATTCGGCTTGGGAAAATTAGCCAACACCTGCTCCAGCGCCTGCGGCCGCAGCTTACAGGCACATCCCATGCCGTGCGTGTAGCGGGTCAACTTGATCTCCTCGTCGTCGACCAGTACCGGAGTGATCGACGGACCAATCGGTTGCATTCTCCGCACAGCAGCTGCGACCACCTCAACCGCCCGATCCACCTCCTCGGTGGTGGTCATTCTACCGACCGAGAAACGAATCGTCCCCATGGCGTACTCCAACGGGACGTCCATCGCCTCCAAGACTGGTGAAACATCGATGCTCTCGGCATGGCATGCAGCTCCCGCCGAGGCAGCCACTTGCTCACCAATCTCCGATAGCAGTGTGTTAGCTTCGATAGAGCGAAAGCTGACATTTAGCGTGTTGGGCAGGCGTTCGTCCGGGTGGCCATTCAATCTCAGCCGGTCAGGGGTGTCCAATTCGCGGTTCAATCCCTCCCATAGTCGGTCGCGCATCGCGCGCATGTGCGCCATCACCTGCTCTAGATTCCGCCCGGCTACTTCAGCCGCCTTCCCCAGGCCGACGATTTCCAATACATTTTCGGTCCCAGCCCGGCGGTCAGCCTCGTGGTCAGCGCCATGCACGAACTTAGTCAGCCTGATGCCAGACCGAACGTAGAGCGCGCCGACCCCTTTGGGGGCATACAACTTATGCCCTGCCACCGAGAGCAGATCAACTCCGAGATCTTCCACGCTGACCGGGATCTTACCCAGCGACTGTGCCGCGTCGGTGAGCATCAGCGCACCGCGACGGTGAGCGATAGCCGCGATCTCAGAGATTCGTTGGATCGTGCCGACCTCGTTGTTGGAGTGCATAACAGCCACTAGAATGGTCTCCGGTGTAAGGGCCTGCTCGACATCCGCCGGGTCCACCATCCCATATTCGTCAACCGGCAATACAGTGAGGCGGTAACCCTGACGCTCCAGGTAGCGACAGGGCTCTATCACCGCCGGGTGTTCAACGGCCGAGGTGATGATGTGAGCTCCACGTTCGCGGTAGGCGATAGCTACGCCCTTAATGGCCATATTGTTGGCCTCAGTACCGCCGCTAGTGAATACGATTTCGGTGGGTGAGCAGTCTAACAGCGCAGCCACTTGCCCCCGGGCGTTCTCCACCGCCAGCCTGGCTTGCACGCCATAGGGATGCGCGCTCGACGGATTGCCGAAGATGTCGTAGAGATAAGGCCTCATGGCTTCAGCCACACGGGGGTCGATCGGGGTAGTGGCGTTGTAGTCGAGGTAAATCGGTTCTGTTTTCATACCATTGCGCCTCTGCCAAGCATTTGACTTACAGCTATACCGAGCGGATCTAATCTTATCCTAATCCAATAATTCCCCTATGGCGGGTAGGATTGTACCCCCTTACACCCCTCAGGGGAGAGGGTCCACCATCCAGTCAAATCATCACCATCACTCTCGATCGGGAAACCCTAGCTACATCTTCCCCATTGGGCTGCCCTTCCGCATCAAGCCCCACCCCGAAATATCTAGCGAAGCTGGGAACCTCTTGGGTGAGAGTATTTCAGGACCGGTCAGACGCACAATGCGGACTGCGTTAAAAATGACAGGTGCGCTCCCGATCCCCGCGACTTTCCCCTGCGTGCCTGCAGTCGAAGAATTAAATACACCATGACATCCAGGAGATCGCTAAGTGAAATGGAATTGTGAGCCCTGTGGTGTCTTGGTGACCTCGATACGGGCGGGGAATTCCTCTTTAAGCTCATCGATGTGAGTGATGACCAGGATGCGGTCGAAGTCGTCTTGAATGGCGTTGATGGCCGCTATTAGATGGTCGCGACCACGGGCATCCTGGGTGCCAAAGCCCTCGTCGATGAATAGACTGCGTAATTGGGCTCCCGCGCGCCGAGCCAGCAAACGTGATAGCGCGATGCGGATGGCGAAATTGATGCGGAAAGCCTCGCCACCACTATATAGCTCGTAAGGCCTGCTGCCGAGTTCGTCGGATATGATTATGTCCAACACTTCACGAAGTTCACCGGTTTTGATCTCGCGTTGGGTCTCGATCCGCACATGCATCCGACCGTCGGTCATCCGCCCTAGCAACTCATTGGCCGAGCGCTCCAGCTCCGGCACAGCGGTTTCAATGATCATCGCCGGCACGCCGCGTTTGCTAAAGGCCTCCCGCAAGTCCTCGTATAACCCTAGGTCGACGGCCATCCGTTCGCGCTCCGCCAGCCTCTCGGCTCGTTGTTTTTCGAAGGATTCGAGCGCAGCCAGCTTCTGGCGCGCTCCACCAACACGTTCATCGGCCATACGCTTCTCCAGGCGCAATTTATCCACATCTGCCTGAGACAGTGAGGCTGCCCGTAGGCGACGTTCGGATTCCTCGACCTGACTCTCCAGCGCCTGGCGCCGCTTTCGATCCTGCCTAAGATCCTTCAACCAACGGGTGAGCTTTTGCTCCGACTCTGCCACCCGCTGGGCGGCCTCATCAGCATGACTCAACGCCGTCTCCAGTTCTCCAGCCCGCTTCTCCAACTCTGGACGCTCGGCCAATTGCCCTTTAAGTCCCGACCTTTCGCGGTCGTTTTCAGCGATCCCAGCCTGAAGCTCAACAATACGATCTCGGTTAGCCCGGTACTGTACCCGCCGCTTCTCGATCTCCATCTCCAATTCAGCTACTAATTCAGCCCGGTGTTCTTCAGTCAACTGCTGACCACAGGTTGGGCAAACCGGTTCGGTGGCCGCCTTCAACACCGCCAACCGCGCTTTGACGGGTTCAGTCTCGGGACCCAATGCCTGGTTGACTCCATCCAAGCGGGCAGCCTCTTCAGCCCGGGTAGCACGTATGTGGGTGATCTCCTCGAGCCGGGTCTGGATTGGCTGGAGCTTGGTCAGCGCTGTACGCACTTCCTCCAACGCTGCATTCAGAGCCGCTTTGTCTGCTCGGGCCTGGGCCGTAGCCCGTTCTCGCTTCACATCAGCCACCTCGCGCTCAATGTTGGTGATGCGACGGGTTAAATCATCGATCTGGCGCTGAAGTGCTACCATTTCATGGCGGGTCTGCTCCAGGTCAGCCCACTGCTTTTCAGCCTGCTCTAGCCGCTCGGCCGCCTTACTCGCCTCCACTTCAACCGCCGCCATCTCACTTTCGTACGCCTCCCGCTGCTTTAACTCACGCTCGATCTCCTCCAGCCGACCGTCGAGGCGATGGATGCCCGCTTTGGTCTCTCCAATGCGTTCCTTAGCCCAGCGCTCATAGACCTCCCAGCGAGAGAGACCAAGGATGTTGGCCAGCACCTGTTTACGCTGGTTAGGCGTCTTGGTGGTGAACTCATCGGCCCGACCCTGTACTAAGAAGGCGGAATTGACAAAAGTCTCATAGTCCAATCGCAATAAGTCAATAATCTTTTTCTGTGTGGCTCGAATAGTCTTCTCCGAGATCCCTCGCCAGGACTCGGTCTCTGGATCCCAGGCCTGTAACTCAAGCAACGAGGCGCCGCGCTTACCAGCTTTACGCTGGCGGTTCACCCGGAAGCGAACGCTACCAAGGTCGAAGGTCAGAGCGACGCGCATCTCCGCCTGACCCTGGTGGATGAGCTCATCTGGAGAGTTGGTGCGCGCCTTCCCCCACACAGCCCAGGTGATGGCATCCAGCAACGACGACTTTCCAGCCCCGTTAGGTCCAGCCAAACAGGCGATGTGGATACCCTCGAAGCTTAGTGGCCCAGGGTCACGGTAGGCTAGGAAGTTAAGTATTTCAAGTTCAATCGGGATCATGTGATACAGTGAAGCTTGCCAACATCATCGACTTGGGCCAGTCTCCTCACGTAGCAAACCCTCGGCTTTGGTGAGGAGCGCCGACAAGCGATCCTCTTCCACATCACGGGATTGAAAATAACGCTCAACCAACTCTAGGGGGGAGAGCGTCTCCGGTGCTAGACCGCCCAACCTTGACCTGGCCTCTGATTCCACCTCCCGGATGATCGAGAAGTGGGCAGCCTGGTCAAGCACTGCCTCAACCTCGCGCTCGCGCAGCGCCGCTTCCTGCTCAGCCCGCAGTTTAACCTGGACCCGCACCACAGCATCCGCCAAAGGTAGCCCCTCCAATTTCGCCAAGACGGCAGCAGTGGGATCCTGCGTCTCACGCACATCCACCCTCACGGTGAGAAATGAGCGCGATGCCACCGGCACGAAGGACCACCGGGTCTCAGTCCGCGCTAGTTCAACCCAGCAGAACCCTTTCTCCTCAACCTCTTCGCCGAAGTCGATTCGTTCCAACGAGCCGCTGTAGACGACAGGCGGATATCCATCTTGGTTGAGGCTCTGGTGTTTATGGATGTGTCCTAGTGCGATGTAATCCCAGCGCGGGTCAGCTAAGACCGATGTGAATATTGCCACATCGCGCCCTAACATCACCGAGCGTTCAGAGCCAAATTCCGCTTCAGCGACTGAGAAATGGCCGGCTAACACCCGGGGCATCTCATAACCATCTGCTTCTTTAGCGAAATTTCGCACTATAACCGATACCGTCTCGCGCAAGGCAATCTCAAGTTCCTCAATCGACTTACCCTGATGTTCCTCCCGACTCATTAGACGGTTGCGCATCGGATAGGGCATCCAGGCCAGAAAGACTGGACCACGTCGCGTTTCGATTACTCGCCCTTCGGGCTTGTAGCCCACGATCACTCCAGGCACATCCAATGCTCGGAAGATATCAAGACTGTTAGCCTTGGCAACCATGCCGGGCATATCGTGGTTGCCAACAAGCAGGAGGATGGGTATTGAGTCGGCTAGTCGCTTGATCCGTCGGGCAAACTCTCGCTGCTGGGTAGGTTTAGGATCGCGGTTCTTGAAAGCATCACCGGCGAAGATCACTAGGTCCGCCTCGTGCTCAAGCGCGTACTCGATCACCTCATCCAGGCGGTCTAGGAAATCACGCACCCGGCTTGAGGTGCCTGTAGTCGGGTCAAGCCGACCGTAGTTCTCCATGCCGACGTGCAAGTCGGCAAAGTGTAAGAGGCGAATCGGTTCAGACATCGGTTCACGCGACTTCGGAAGTCCTGCCGACTTCCGAAGTCCAATTAAGCACGACACACAGAAAATCCTGCCAAACCTGATGCCAATAACCAAAATACTGCGTTATGTTCACCTTGCTTCCTTATGACGGTTTACCCAGCGTTCCAACCCTTCGGGCGGTCGATAAGCTTGCATGAGGTCGAGTAGAACATCAGGGTCGGAGTCACTTAGCAGCAGGGCGCGGTGTTCATCATAGATGAACCCTTCTGCGCGGGCGTGTTCAATCAGATTATGTAGGGGGTCGAAGTACCCCATTGTGTCGAGCACACCAACCGGTTTGCTGTGCAGGCCAACTTGAGCCCAGGTGAGTATCTCAAATAGCTCCTCAAGAGTGCCAAAGCCCCCGGGGAGCGCCACGAAGGCATCTGAAATATCCACCATCATGGCTTTGCGTTCATGCATAGATCCAACCACACACAACTCGGTCAGGTTGTGGTGGACAAGCTGGGGAGTATTAAAGCCTTCTGGTATGACGCCGATTACTTGGGCACCCCCCGCTAGAACAGTATCTGCCACCGCGCCCATCAACCCCGTCCCCCCACCACCGAACACCAGGGTTAGCTTCCGCTTTGCCAAGGCACGCCCCATCTGGCGTGCTGCTTCCAAATAGGGTTCGCCGACTTTATCACTCGACCCGCAATATACACACACCTTATTGATAGAATTCAACGTCGGTTATCCTTTTCGATCTCAGCTTGAAGTCTGCTTCTTGCATAAATCCGCCTGCACATCGGGTCCGCCGAAGGTCCTGGCGCTCTTCCAGGGCTGAAAGTCCATGGCCGCCGTTCGCACCGGATGGTCTTACCGGTGTTCGTCCCGCGAGCGTCACGTAGCACCGTTCGTCCGGTCGTCCATCCAGCTTGACTGGACTGGACCGTTCGTCCCGCGAGCATAGCGAGACGGGATCCTAGTTCTCTATTAGAGTTCCATTGAGTCGTCAGATGCCAGGTCTTCTTTTATCATTTTCGATGGTTATGGTCCCAATGATAAAATCACCATTAATCAAACGTTTTCCACTCCTCTTTAAGCATGCCGTATACTTCCAAGTCCTCTTGCTTTCCCCACTTCTTTATATGCTTCCTCAGGCTACCCTCATGGATCATTCCGGTATTTTGCATAACTCTTCCAGAGGCAGGGTTTCGCCTGAAATGCGAAGCGTGGATACGTACCAACCCCAACACATCAAAACCGTACTGAATTAAAGCACGCGCAGCCTCGGTACAATATCCTTTATTCCAATATGGCTTTCCGATCCAGTAGCCAAGCTCAGCTCTATCGTTGTCCCTACTGATCTCTAAACCTATTGCTCCAATGAGTGTACCGTTGCCATTAAGCACAATCGCCAATACTAACGACTCACCCTTCTCATATCGATCTTGATGTGTGCCAATCCATTCCTCTGCCATTCCATCTTCGTATGGGTGAGGGATATTCAAAGTAGTTGAGGCGATATCCTTCTCTCCAGCTAGTTTCTGAACCATGGAAGCATCTTCCAAGTTGAAAGGTCTCAAGAGTAAACGATCTGTTTGAATGGTTGGACGTTCATTCATGGCTCATTATCTGACAGGCATCTTACTCTTCCTGCTCGGAAGATTCTCCTCGGTTCCCCCTCAAAGCCGCCTCCACCTTTGCAGCTACAGTGTCTAAATCCTCGCGCGAAGCTCCGCTGCCATACCCTGGAGGAAACCGTAAGCCGAAACCATCACCTATAAAACGAGGAATGACATGCAGGTGACTATGAAACACCGTCTGACCAGCTGCCGGTCCGTCTGCAAGGAAAAGGTTGATCCCTTCGCAACGCAGTCCTGAGCGCCGTAGCGCCTGGGCTAACTGGCAGCCGACGACGAACATTCGACCGGCGATCGTCTCATCCAGCCCAGCAAGATTAGCTGTATGCTCGTTGGGTACCACCAACAAATGGCCGGGAGTCAACGGTCGCCTGTCCATGAAAGCCGTCACCAGGTCGTCTTGATAGACCTTGCTGGCCTCCGCTTGGCCAGCAATGATCCGACAGAAGATGCAGGATGGATCATTCGTCATCACTCGCCCCATGCACTTACTCATCAACACAAACTTGGATGGCAAAATCCAAGATGATTGACCTATGCTATGGTAGAGATGGATTCTACCACCAGCGTCGTTGATGACCTAACGCATTAAGCCGTGCGGCATTAAGACATATATATTTTTACTAAGAAAAAAGCTCAACCGAGGAGTAAATCCACCCAGGTGACCGGCACTTATAAAGTGCCGGTCACCTATACTACCTGCTTGACTACAGGCGCACCTCAGGTGAGAATCAACACTATCGGTCATCCACCCAAGTGAGAAGGACACATGTCATCTCTATTCACAACCCTGATTATGAACGCCCGTCCCGGAGCGGGTAAGAGCGAGATTATTCATTTCCTGCAGCAGATCGCTCTAAGCGAACGAATCGCTCGATTCCATATTGGTCCGATGCACGTACTGGATGACTTCCCCTTGCTTTGGGCGTGGTTTGAGGAAGACGATTTGTTGGAACGGGTCTTTGATCGTCCTCGATTACACACCACCCACGATGGTTACTTCATCCACAACGACCTTTGGCATCTGCTGATCCGTCGCCTTAGCTTGGCATACGATAAATGGCGTCGTGATGTCAGAGATGAAAGCACCATTGTAATTGAGTTTGCGCGCGGCACGGAACATGGCGGATACCAAGCCGCCTACGAGCACCTGAGCGACTCCATTTTGCATGAAGCCGCCTGCCTATATGTAAGAGTCTCTTTTAAGGAATCGCTGCGTAAGAACCGCGCCCGGCGTAGCATAGAACGCCCCGATAGCATCCTCGAGCACAGTCTACCTGATGAAAAGCTTGAACGCCTGTATCGCGACGACGATTGGAATGACCTCACCGCTGCCAACCCTACTCATCTGACAGTACGAGGAATTCATATCCCCTACGTCGTCTTTGAAAACGAGGATGATGTCACAACCGCCGGAGGGCTGGAGCTAGGAGATCGTCTAGAGACCGTCCTTGGAAGACTGTGGTTGATTCGGCATGGAGAGCCAGCAGTCTAGCGGTATAATAAACGCCGTTGTTTATGTCCCTAGGACATAAATCCAGGAGTCTTCATGAAACGCATTGTCCGCTGTTTCCCGCTGATTTTCCTTGCTCTATTTGCTCTTGCTCCTTCGGCGGCTGCACAGAACCCGATCGCACGGGCGGTCTTATTCTATTCCCCATCCTGTCCCCACTGCCACACAGTAATGACCGATCACCTGCCACCACTGATCGACAAGTACAACAGCCAAGTTGAGGTGACCTATCTATCTACAGAGACACCCCTTCAGCCCGAGGAATTGCCACCGCTGATCGGGATAATAGGCGATAAACTACAACTCGTCTACATCAACACTGGAACCCCCATCGGTTCAGAGTTTTACTATGCTGCGGTCGAACACTTCGACATCCCCGATGAACGTAAGGGAGTGCCGGCTTTAATTGTGGGCGAAACTGTACTCGTCGGTTCATTCGAAATCCCAGATCAATTTCCGGGTATCATCGAGCAGGGACTCGCCCAAGACGGAATAGACTGGCCTGAAATCCCCGGTTTGGCGGAAGCATTAGCGCGCATGATCCCCGCGCCCACACCCGAACCCACGCCAGAAGACACCCCCCACCCAGCCGAGGAAACCACTACCGGAATCCCCTCGGAGGTTGCGCCTGCCACAAGCACGCCCCAGACATCAGCCGCTACATCCACATTCAACTTCGACCAGTTGAGACCGACGGTGATCGATATGATAAAGAACGACCTGGCGGGCAACATCGTCTCCATTGTGGTGCTGATCGGCTTGATGTTCGCCGTAGTAGCTGTTGGAAGAAAGGTATTTCAACAACCTACCAACCATTCAGCTTGTAAGATCAACTCGGCCATTCCGCTGCTCGCTGTGTTAGGCATCATTGTCGCCGGTTACTTGGCCTATGTCGAGACCACCGGGACAGTGGCTGTTTGCGGGCCGGTGGGCGACTGCAACACCGTGCAGCAAAGCGAGTACGCCATGCTGTTCGGCGTCATCCCAGTTGGCGTTCTGGGGCTTTTCGGTTACATCGCCATCCTGACAGCTTGGCTCTTCACCCAACCGGAAAACGGATTGCTCTCCGATATGGCCACTATGGCTATTTTTGGGATGACCACTTTCGGTACTTTATTCTCAATCTATCTCACTTTCCTCGAGCCCTTTGTCATTGGCGCCACCTGTGCCTGGTGCCTAACCTCGGCAGTGGTTATCGCAGTCCAAATGTGGCTGGCCGTTGACCCTGCAATGTCAGCTCTGTCTCGGTTGCTAGAGGAGCAAGGTAAATAAAGTAAAAGCGCCAATCGCTGCCAGGCCTACAGGCCAGCGTTCAGGGTCGGAATAATCCCCGGTGAGGAAGGGACAACACCCGCGCTCGTGGATTGCGCCCAGCCCATTTGGCAAGATGATCACCGGTCGTGTCGGTAGAGCTATCATCCACAGCCACGATCTCATGCTCTGGCAATGTCTGTCCAAGAAGTGATGCGACCGCCACGTCGACCGTACCGGCTACGTTATAACAAGGTATGAGGATCGACACGGTTGGCACGTCAATGCTATGATCAGGTCTACAAGATTCTTGCATCGCGAGGCTAACCATGAACCTGTCCGAATTAGCGCTTGATGGATTATGGAACAGCGTCCTGGCTTTCCTGCCCAAACTCGGGTTTGCCATCCTCATCTACCTCGTCGCTCGGTTCATATCTTCCTGGGCGGTAAGGCTCTTACGTAAA
>JAUWHR010000059.1 GCA_030605795.1 Anaerolineae bacterium
GGGCTTTACGGAAATGCTCTGCGCTACTACAGGCTTCGCCCCGCCATAGCTTCTCGGGAATATCCCCAAACTGCACGTTGTATACTTCCGTAATCCTTACTATGCAACGAAGCCTTTGCTTCAAGTCATACACTTCAACCAACTCTCCAACCTGAAAGCCACCATCATCGTATTCGCCATCAGGCAGATTATATTTATCTGCTTTGCATACGGTCGCAGTTTTCTCCCTACGAATAATATCACGAACCAAGCTGTCGTCATTCTCATCCTCACCCCAGAACTGTATTCTCTTTCGTCGTTTCATCCTGTCTCTCCTAGACGACATCTACTTTCATTGGTTGGATTTCATCCCTCGATTCCCCTTCTGGCGCGCTTAACGTCGCGAGCTGCGAGCCCTGGAGCAACACCAGGATCTTCGACCCTGGATCCTGGTTTATTTCCAGATCTCCTCTTAGCTATTAGGCGTCGCCAATTCTCATCGCCATTATTCCAATTAACCCTCCCGCAGGTTTAAAACCTGCGGGAGGGTGTTTAATCCCAGACGTACTTGACGATAAACTCAAGAGATCGTATCTCATCTTGATTATCGACCACATACTGCTGGTACACTTTGGGAGTCGGAAAGCGTTCGCGGATAAACACCTCATCCTTCAGATTCCCGGTTTTTAGACCGATCCATTCCAGGTAGTTTGAGTACGGCCAGTCCTGAACCCGAGTCACCAGTTTTGCTCTTACCGGGTTCAAGTGGATGTATCGACACAGATGGGCTAGATACTCCTCACGATCTACCCACACATGGCGGAAGCGCCCCTCAAAAAGGGTGCCTTTGCGACCTTGTTGCCGGTTCACTGCCTGCACGTAGGCATTGAATAATGCGTTGATGAATTTAGACAAGGTTTGTTCGGTCTCTTGTCTGAGTAGGAAGTGATAGTGGTTGGGCATCAGGCAGTATGCGATTATTGCAGCACCGTATTGCCGATAGTAGCGCTTGACCAGGCGAAGACAATATTCGTAGTTGCCGGGATTGAAGAATATCAGCTCTTTTCCCACCCCCCGATTGTAGATGTGATAATAGTGATCCCGAGCGAACACGTCGCCTCGATATGGCATTTATAACCCCCTTTTCAACCCTCCCGCAGGTTTCGAACCTGCGGGAGGGTTAAGCGCTCTCCACTATCTCAATCTCCTCCTCCATTAACTCATACAGCTCGTACACCAGCGCGTCAATCTGGCGATCAGTGGCTTCGATCTGGCGTTGGTACAGCTTCTTGTCATCGGGGATTTCCGCGGCGGCGAGCCTGCGGTGCAGATCGAGCATACGCTTCACCAGGGCGACCATCTTGTTATGACGACCGGTGTCCTTTGGGTCGTCGAAGTTGATTGTGCGAACAGGGAACGGCTTGAGGTAGTTTGTCTTGAAACGAAAATAGCCTCCCCTTAACACATTACCAGTGTTTGAAAGAAACCACCACAACAGGCTTGAGTTTAATAGCCCTAGCCAGTATTGTATGTGCTCGGTTTGTGTTAGAGATGGTAAAAGGCTGTAAACCATAGTGTTGTTATATAAGCCTGCTGGAGCAAGTGTCATATTGCAGCCTAGGCTAATCTCTTGTGCAATGATCCTATCTGATTCAAAAACTTCCATGTTCCGGCTTCTGTGACAAGAATACCAGTACTTTGGGTTAGTCTTTTGACGAACTCGTTTTCTGGTAAGTTCGGTACGATATTCTTTGAGATAGTCATATCCAAGTGGATACCTATCTCGTAACTCGGATTCTTCAAGTATTATTGTCTTGCCATTCTTGAGTTGGTATGGATAAACACAATAATGCAAATACTGTGGCTCTTTATATCGGTGAACATCCTCACCACGAAGGAATGGCTTTACTAATCCTGTCTCAATGTCTATGGCTTCATTCGCCCTCTCTGAAAAAACTCTAACAATATCTTTGGATGATTCGTCCACCGCTCTCAAAACATGAACACTGTCAATACCAGACTGAACACCTACCAGTATTTCAGCAGTAACGTTACCTAACGTAAAAGGCTGGCATGAAAGTTTCTTGAGCACCTGCTGAGCATCTCTATTTGTGAGCACCCAAGGTTTCTTGGTGAAGTTCGCTAAGTCATAGAACGCGAAGTCTCTTTCAGTCAGAGTGTTTAAACGTGCTGGCAGTTCTGCAAATGGGATATCGGGGAATCCACAATAAGTAAAGGAACTATTCTTATCTTTCCGAAGTAACAGAATACCGGTATAGGTTGAAGCCTGACTAAATACAAGATTGTTCCCAAAATTAACGAAGGAGTTAAGTGCTGAGTTTCCGATTAAAAACTCTCTCAATCCAGAGCCAAAATCGGAGTTAATGAACTTGTGGGGGCAAATGAACCCAAGAAGCCCGTCTTTGACTAACAAGCTGAAACCCTTTTCTGCGAAGAGTAGGTATAGATCAAAACGCTTCACAGCACTGTGATAACGCTGTGTGAAATATGCAATCTGATCCCCGTAGTATTCGTGCAATCCTTGAATACGCAAGTATGGTGGGTTTCCAATTGCTACGTCAAACCCACCTGCCGCCATGATCTTGGGAAACTCCGCATCCCAATCAAAGGGGTTCACCCGCCGCATCTCGTCCTCGTCCGGTAGCAGTTGGGCCTCGAAGTAGTCCGGCCCGATGAGCGAGTTGCCGCACTTGATGTTGTCGCCCAGATCTGGCAGGGCGCGCTCGCGCCATATCATCAACTGCTGACCCAGCGTCTCCTCGCTTTCTCCCTCCAGCACCTTGAGCAGCAGGCTCAGCTTGGTCACTTCCACCGCTTGCCGGTCAATATCCACGCCGTAGATGTTATTTAGAAGAATACGCTTCTTCTCGGAGGTCGTCAGACGCCAGCCTCCGTTTTGCCCTTGATATACAGCCGGTTTCTTCCTTTTGGCATGTTTGGCTGGATCATTAGCCTCATACCACTGGCAGTGATAGTCCAGCAGGTATTGGTACGCGCCCAACAGGAACGAACCGGAACCGCAGGCGGGATCGAGGATACGCAGCTTGCTGATCTGGCGCGGCGTCTTGCCTTCGACCAGCTTCCCCACGGTTTGTTTGACGATATAGTCCACGATGTAGGTGGGCGTGTAGTAGACGCCGCCGGCTTTCTTGACCTCCGGCTTTTCTTCCACCTTGGCTCGGTGGCCGGGCGTCAGGCGGATGACTTTGCCCAGGAATTGCTCGTAGACCTGCCCTAAGATGTCCGCAGGGAGCACCGAAAACTCGTAAGGCGATTGGGGATAGTAGAGGCTGTTCAGGATCGGCTTGAGGGCCTTGTCGTCGATCGTCAGCGTTTTGGTCAGGGTGTCGGCCCGGAAGTCGAACAGTCCGGCGTTGTATTTCTCGTCCGCTTGGCGGTAGAGATCGTGCAATCGTTCGTAGGTGTGGGGGCCGTTGACGAGCGCCAGCAGACGCCCGTAATCCTCGATGCCCCGGTCCTCGGAGATACGCAGGAAGATGATACGGTCGATCGTGCGCTGCACGGCGAAGTTCAGTTCGTGGACCGAGATTGCGGGATTGCGCAGGGCGATGTTGCGGGCAAGCACATCGCGCCAACCTTCGATCTCTTTCAGAAACTCGTCGTCCACCTCGCCCGTTCCGCGCTTTCTTTTAGCCTCCTGCACGTACTGATCGAAAGAACCCTTAAGCACCGACTCTTTTGCAAAGATCTCGTTGATGTCGTCCCAGCGATCGAGATACTGTTCAAAGGTCAGATACATGACCCTACCAAAGCTGGCCTTATCTAGGGGTTTAGGACGCTGGCGACAGTCGTAGACGGCGAACTCTTCGAAGTCGGTGAGGATGCTCAGCGGTAGTTTGGCGCTCCAGGCGTACCGGCGTAACTGGTAGGCCGGAGCGACATCACCCTTGACGGATACTGACGGCTTCTTGGCCTCCAGAAAGAACTTGCGCACCCCGCCGATGCGGAAGCAGTAGTCGGGCGCACGAGCCTCGCCGCCCACTTTGAGGGCGGCTTCGTGCACTACGTCCTTGTACCGCTCAGCGTAGCCCTGCACATTGCGCACGTCCCAACCGAGGGACTCAAAGAAGGGATCGATGAACTCGACGCGTAAGCGGGTTTCTTTGTAGTCGTCACGTTTATACGCTTCAAGATTGTTACTGAAGCGCTCAACGAGTTGTTTAACGCCTGTAGGTGCTGTCATGCTTTCTCCAAAACTATGATACTAAGATTTCTGGCGCCCACCTTCTATGATGGCAGCGCCGATCAGAGCACCATAATAATTCTCGCACATACTAATGCTCTCCACCAATATGAAATTCTTCCTTCCCCTGCAAAGCGTCCTGGAAGGATTCGTAAAGCACACGTCGAAATTAAAAGCCCTTTTCTCCCAAGTATCTTTTCGTCTATCAGTCGCATTACGGTCTTAAAGACAAGACATTTGTGACCCTCCCGCAGGTTTAAAACCTGCGGGAGGGTTAAATTTCCACCCCCAGCACCCCACCTTGCGACGAACGGGGCGTGTGTACACGTCCATAGAAAAGATCATCCAATCTCAACACCACACGTCTAGCAGCGCCTGAGCCTCGTACAGCCCAGCGCACGAGATTGTGCCCCCAATTATCGGGATGAGAATAAGGGCAGACCGACATACAGATCCCACAATCAGTGCCAATCGTATTCCAGTAGCGGAAACACTGATCCGCGTTAATACGCCAGCGCAACGCGCCCTCGACCTCTGCTCGATCCCCGATCGGGATCGCTCCACTTGGACAATTTTCAGCACACTTGACACAGATTCGGCAAAAGTCCAGCACCGAAGTGTCGTCACTCTGCGGGTCGGGCATCAGAGGTAGATCTGTTGTGACGACGCCCAAACGCACGCGCGGTCCCAAATTAGGTGTTATCAGGATCCCCATGCGACCGATTTCGCCCAAGCCAGCATCGCGAGCCACCAAAGGCGCAATTACCCGGTAGTTGCCATCAATGTGAGCGCGCGCCGGGTATCCTAGAGAACGGATCAGGTAACCCAGCTTCAACCCGATCACCCCCATCTGAACATACTCGCGCGCCGATTCCATCACCACCGGCGCTTCCGGAGCCTGGGCCATAATCCCGTGGTCCATCTCGACGGTGAAAGCGATCGCATAGCGGTGATCAAGCGTGATCCGGGCACCGTACTCACCGATCCCGCGACCAATGTGCGAGTAGATATGGTAAGGGTGTAGCTCAGTGATACCAACTGTCAATGCCCCATAGTAACGGGCTAGCCTTTTGACCATGGAGGTACTCTGTATCTCGGTGAGCTCCTTACGTTCCGCAGCCACTGGACCTTCCACCTCCTCCCGCATGGCCTCGGTCAAAGCAAAACTCGCTTTAGCTGAAGCGAAAATCAGGGGATTAGCCTTGAGGGCATTGGGCGAAAGTAATCCCGGCAGGGTGCGGAACTTGTCGTCAATGACCCGGTTTTCCGGTCGCATGGCGTAGTAGATCTCAAACCTACGGCTACCAGGGATGAGATTAGCACGGGCGAAAATCACATCGCGCTCGTCAAAGCGGCTAATGGGTACATCGTGCCCGCGCTCGACCCGACCAATAGGCAGGGTAAACAATATAACAGCCGCGATTACACCTGTAGATATCACTCCCAAGAGCACCAACTTCATGGTGAGGGAAAGTTGAGATAATAGGAAGAGAGGCATTGATATCACCATCGCCAAAACCAAGGCGATGCGCGCCGCTCGACGCTCTCTCTCCCTGAGCGAGAGGTATGCAAAGGCGACCAGACCGAGGAACGTGATCAGGCCCAAGATAATAAAGAAGAAAGTTGCCGCGAGATCCATTGTAAGGGTCTTTTCACTTGAACCTAGTGCTGCTTTAATGTTTTCCGATCACCCCACAACCCTTAGGTAAAACGCCTCCGCTTCATTCATTACATTAGCGTAGGTCGCTTTTTCGGCGATCAAGCGCTCGTTTCGTTCCGCCGCCTGAGCACGCAAATCCGCATCGGCAAGAGCTCGGTTCACCGCCCGCGCCAGCGCGTCTGGATCGTCTGGGTCGAACAGCAACCCGTTGACGCCATCATCGATCCACTCACGGATCGATTCTAAATCGCTAGCCACGGGGAAGCATCCGCAAGCCATCGCTTCCAACAGTGTGTTGGGCGTGCCGTCGTGCTCGGTGGGTGAAACGGTCACCTGCGCCCGTTGGAATGTGGCTGCCATTTCAATCGGGGACAACATGGGGAGCAGATGCACAACTGCGCCGATCCC
This sequence comes from Anaerolineae bacterium, assembly GCA_030605795.1. Taxonomy (GTDB): domain Bacteria; phylum Chloroflexota; class Anaerolineae; order Anaerolineales; family E44-bin32; genus DUEZ01. The sequence continues at coordinate 6,273 of JAUWHR010000059.1, forward strand.
TAATTGCTCGATCCAGCGCTTCGCCTGCGTTTGATTGGCCATCGCGGGACAGATAAAGACCGTCCTAGGGTGCACTTCTAATATCCTCGGAATAGCCTGGAAGAAAGTATCGTTGCGTACATACGCCCTAAAGCCACGCGGATTGATTACGACCTTTGCTTCAGGTGAGATACCACGCAGTACAGCCTTCAGCGGACTATCCAAAGCAGCCAGTTCCGGCGCGCCTGGATGGAAGATCTCCGGACGCACGCCGCCCCCACCGGGCAGAACTAACTTTGGCCGCTCTCGTGAAAAGCCCAGGTCGTAGGCAAGATGCAAGTCACGCTGACAATCAACGTGTAAGCCGTCGGCATGCGCTAGAGCGCGCCGAGTGAGTAGCCCCATCCAAGGAGTAGACGGTGCATGCAACGTAAAATCATTGCCCCATACGGAAATCAGCAGCGGCTCCGATAGGCAGGCTGCGGCTGCCACAATACCCTCAAAAGGGATGCGCATAGCGTGCACCAAGTCAGGCTGCACTGCTTGCATCGCCTTTCTCACCCGCTCTGCCGCCCATGGAACCGTCAGCGGGCCAAGCCAATGACGCAGGAAGGCGCGCAAGCCTATCATCCTCGCACCCCCCATAGATGGACGACCCGTCGCAGATGCCGGGTCTAGTTCCCGGCCCGGCTTGCTCCTACGCGCCTGCGACCGCATCCCCACACCACTAAACGCAATCGGTACCACATTCAATGATGACAATTCCAAATCTGGTTTACATGGGAACGTCGAAAGTAGGTGTACTTCATGACCAGCCTCGACGAAGTGCATAATCCAGTTCAACGCGATCGGGCTGCGACCGTCAGCAACGAACAGCAAACGCATCTCAACGTTCCCCGGCCGCGAGGTTTAAGGCTCTCACAAACACATCCACCATGGCGTCGATGTTGAATCGCTCCTGCACCAGACGATGTGATTTCACCCCCATCTCTCGTAACTGTATCGGATTGGCAAGTGCCTCGCGTAGTGTCTCGCTTAGCGCGTTCACATCACCTGGTGGGACAAGCCAGCCATTACCTTCCGCCACAAGATCATTTTGAGTACCATCACCTTCAGCCACGATTACCGGCAAGCCGTGCCCCATGGCCTCCTGAACCGCAAGACCACCAGTTCCAGGCAACACGAACAGATCAGCACGAGCGAAGAACCAATCCAAGGCTTGACCGTGTTGCGCACCGGCAAAGCTGGCCCGGGGATAGACTTCTCTCGCCAAACTCTCCAACTCACTCCGCGCCGGTCCGTCGCCCACAACCCACAAGTCAGGCTGCTCCTCCAGCGAGGCGCAGGCTCGTAGCAGGAGGTCAACCCGCTTACGCGCCTGCAACCGGCCAACAAACAGCAATCTCGGTGAACGCTCGGCTAATGGGGGACGTTCTGGTAGCGACGGTGGTGGTGGGGAGACGGCGTTGGTCGCCACAAGTATACGTTCGGGTGGTACGCCAGCTGCCCGGTACTGCTCGGCGCCCAGGTTACTATAAGCGAGCAGCACATCGAACCGGCGCAGAAATCCCCGCCGCGCCCGCTTACGCAGGCCGGCTAACGTTCCGCGGATGGGCTGCGCCCCCAGCCCCCATCCCAACACCGGTCGATCACGGTCATGCATCCAGGTGATTCCCACGCGGTTAGCGAGGTAACGTGGATTGGCCTCCAGGATTAAGGCCTCAGGATCCCAGTCCCTCAGCCATTTCATTAGACCTAGCTGCAGACAGATGTAATACGAGCCGCGTAGGATATGCAGATTGTGCGCCGATGCGTAATGAGCTACTTCAAGGCAATCGGTCTTCAGGATGGCTTCCTCCGAGCGTGACTCCCCTGCGAACACACTCAACCCTCCCTCGCAGGCCTTGGCCAACCGGTCAAAGAACGAGATTCGATAGGAAGGCAACACGCGTTGCTGCAGCCCAACCCTTCCCGGGTACAAGCACTCTCCTCGCTTCTCTTCCATCATGCTCCTCCCTGCCGCCGCACCTTGTGTACCTTAACCTCCGTTGGCGCAGGTGGGCACCAGTTCTCCATCGGGGAAGGTTGCCTGGCCTAATGCACCGCGAGTGTATTCTATATTGAATTCTAAAATCTCCCGTACCACAGGATCTGCAATCATGAAACTCCCATCAACACCACCCAAGTCCAGCAAGCGCTCAAGAAACAACACCTCTTGTTCATAAGCTTGACCGGGGCCTGTCTCAAGATACAGTCCATACTCCTCAAAGGTCATCCCCTGGGTGGCGGCATATTCCAGGGAACACTCTCCAGGCTGATTGAGATGCGCGGCTTCGTGCACTATCAATCCTGCAAGCCAGAGAACATCAGCCTGTCGGGGAGCATCTATGGTCGATCGATAAATGCTGAAACTCGAGGGATCGATGCGGATATCCCCACGACCAGCGAGACCGGCAACCCATAAAGGTAAATCGGTTCGTCGGATCGAGACCACCGGAGCAAACCTTCGAACTGCATCTTCAAGACCTAAATCGACCCAAATGAAAGCCTCCCATAGTAAATCGAGTTCCTCTTCCGAAAAACCATAAAAAAATTATCGAATCCATCGACCAATTTTTTCCGGTAGGCGGTAATTCCCCGCCATAACACAAATGCGCCATCCTCAGGATCTAAAAAGACCACTGCCCGTCCCTCGGCGTCTACGACGTGCATCCCTCTGGCCCATTCATCTTTCGGATTATCCAGGTATACAACATGCCCCGGTCCTCGCCAAATGTTGGGTGCTTCTCCTGGGAGTGATTCTATGACTGTCGAGAGGTCGTGCACGTCCAACCGGAAGAACCCTTGCTCGGCATCACCAATCCACAGCGCCGTTTCTGGTTCCTCTGCGTCCCGGTAGAACACTTCAACCTGGATGTTCCCAGAATAAGAGGAAATGCCGTTCCAATGTACCTCCACCAGGACCCGATCGCCCTGTGCTTTTAATGCCTGAACATCAGCCTGGGCAAGTTCGATTTGCCGATCCAACTCATCCAATAAGCCGCCATATGTTACCCGATTGGCTAAAATCTCGGGCGTGATGAGATGCTCGCTTTCTATGCCGGCTTCCGGCTGCCACGGCGTCAGACCATATGCTTCGAGTAAATCTTCTAATTTGAAAGGGTCTTCCGTCGCAGTAGGAGTCTGCCTCAGTGTCGGTGAGGGGGTAAGCGTTGGTTGTGCACTCGGGAAAACGATCGGGGTCCATGAGGCACGGGAGGGCTCGACCAGCAATGCCGCACCAGCACAGGCGGTCAGGGTGCAACCGGTAAAAACCATGAGTGAAATGCGTCGCATCAGTTGGGTTCCCATAGCGAGGTCTCAATACTTCAACTTAGCTTTGTGAATGCTCCCCGTCCCAAGGGACGGGGCTTCTACCGGTCAAGCCGGATGCTCGCCATCCCACGAGCAAGTATGTTTATAGCGGCGTTGTGGTCTCTATCGAGAATGAGACCGCAGTGAGGACAATTGTGAATACGGACAGACAAGTCCTTCGG
>JAUWHR010000064.1 GCA_030605795.1 Anaerolineae bacterium
CCCTGCTAGGGTCCATTATTTTCATCCCTGGAATCAGTCTACCTCTGATTGCGCTGATTAGTGGATTGCTCTTCTTTGTCTACGGTTTGAAGTACTACGCCAGCGTTGCCCTCATTCTTGCTGCCACGTCCGGCGTCGGCAATGGAAATGGCAACGGCAATGGCTTTAACGGCGTGTTCAACGGTTTTGGTGCGACCAATGGCATAAAGAATGGGTTGAAAATCCGGAAACCAAGATTGATGAAGAGTTTCCTCGATCTCATCCTTGGTAGGGAGCCCAATGGTGTGACGAGTGGCTTTCGCGGTGATGATGGCCAGCCGCTTAACGACAATGGCTATAGTGTCAATGGCTTCAAGGTTGAACCAGGTGATCAACCGTTCGTGTCTATCCATTTGCCTCTGTATAACGAGACCAGGGTAGTTGACCGCTTACTAGAAGCTTGCACCCGCCTGGATTACAAGAACTACGAAATACTTATCGCCGATGACTCAACCGACGAAACCCTGCATCACCTAGAGAGGTGGGCAAAGCACCCTAAAGTTCGTGTTTCCCATCGCATTAATCGTACAGGCTTCAAAGGTGCGGCATTGAAACATGCGATGGAAGTCATGGACCCAAGAACCCAATTTATTGCTGTCTTTGATGCTGACTTTATCCCACCACCGACCATCTTGCATCAGTTTCTCTCATACTTCTATAACGGGAATGGTCATAATGGTAATAACCGTTCGACCAACGGTGACTTGGAGTTGGTCGACGAGAGTCTGGCAGTTGTCCAGGGCTACCAATGGCACGTATTAAACGCTTCTGAGAATTGGATCACGCGGGGAGTACGCACTGAGTTCTCAGGTTCATATGTTGTTGAGCGCCCCGGTCAAGAACTGACAGGTGGCATGAAGATGATCTCCGGCTCGGTTTTTATGATCCGGGCTGACTTGCTACGGAACCTTGGTTGGGGGACCTCGATCACTGAGGACTGGGAACTGACGATCCGATTGTATCTCGAAGGTTATCGTGTTTTGTATTCTCCCTTCATCCAGGCGCCGGCTGAGTGCGTGGCCGACTTCAAGCAATTGGCTCGCCAGCGGATGCGATGGTCGGAGGGTCACACATTCAATGTGAAGAAGTACTTCTTCCCGCTTCTTCGTTCTCCTAATTTGACCCGGCGTGAGAAGTTGGAATTTCTTTATTACGCTCCTTATTACCTGCAATCTATATTCTTCCTAATTGGGACGCTTGCTTGGTTGGTCTCCGAAATTTTCTTGCGTACCCATTTGCCCTTCTGGACGGCCACGCTCGGATGGTCGTTAGTGTTCACCAACACCTTCGCGCTGATCTTTATGAATACAGCGGGACTTTTCCTAGAGCGCGGAATCCGGCGGAACTTGGCCGGGCTGCTCTCGTTCGTCCTGCTTACTTTCCTGCTTGTGCCGTATCAGGCTTACGCGTCCCTTAAAGGACTGATGGAGCCGCATGAGGGCGGCTGGCACCGGACGGACAAAACCGGAGTGATCACCGACATTATCGATAAGCTGGGCATGGGGCGGCGAATGCGGCGGTTGATGCCGAAGAAGAAAAAAAGTCGCTCGATCGACATCGGGAAGCGTCTTGGCCTTCCAGCGGCAAAGATACTCGAACGCATTCCAGCTCCTATCCTGCGTGTGGTTCGGAGAGTAAATCCTCGCTTAGGATGGATTTCCGGTTTGGTGATCGGTCTTATCTTGCTCTGGCTGCTCTCCAAGACAGTCCCGATCGCCACTGCATCGCCCGACGTTTTCTCCCTGAGAGACACGACAAACAATGGCGCCTCACCGAAAGGTGAGGATATGCACACCGATAAGGGCTCCAATGAGAACACTTTGATCTTTGACAGTGTGGAGGATGCAGCCTACTGGTACTCGGAGCCCGCTTATATTACCGGAGATGACGACACAAGCTTCGTTGCCGGTGATTACACCCTCGAATTATATTTCAACCAGCTGCCAAGCTCGTGGTGGGATACCGATTATCTATACCGCGAGCAGATCACGATCACCGTCGGCTCAATCGATGTACCTACCGACTATTCGATACGGATCGAGTTTGATCACGCCAGCCTAACACCAAGCCAATCACTTCCGAGAGGTGATGACATTCGCATCGTGTATTGGAATAGGGGTGAGTGGATTGAGTTGGACCGCCGTTTGGATGATCAATCATATTGGGATACATCAACCACACAAGTATGGTTCCGCACCCAGGTTGCGATCAGCGCCTACAACAGCGACAATAACTATTACATGTACTACGGCAATGAAGGTGCCGGGAGCCCGCCAACGGATTGGTCAAATATCTTCCTCCTCTATGATGATTTCAACGATGGGAGTTTCGACAACGGTCGATGGGCATGTGGGGGAAGTGGATCGTCCTGTACGGAATCTGGAGGAACATTAACCCTCGGAGCAAATTCGTGGGTGCTTGCTTCACCTTCATATGCCATAGGGATAGATACGCGCTGGGAAGCTAGAATTCAACTCTCGAATGCTGATGCGATCCGGTACAACTATTGGGGAGCTTCGGATGAGTCGGATTACAGCGGAAATTACATCACCTATAAGGCCAATGATACTCAGTATGAGGTCGAACAGAACGGTACAGGTACGACAATCTCAACCTCAACGCCCACCTCCTACCACAACTACATCTTCGACCGCGAGGGGTCGAGCGGTGTCCGCTATACCCAGGATACAAGCCAACTAGCCAACCTCACCTCTAGCGTACCCACTGGGAACCAGCGTGTGTTCATCTGGGTTGACAGCGATAGCCGGACGGAGATGATGGATTGGGTGAGGGTTAGGAAATATGTAATTCCTGAGCCCACCACGACGTTTGATGCGAGAGAGGACGCCCCCTATGTCAAAATCGTTGCCAGCGTTTATCACTCGCAGGATGGCGGCGGTGATGCACAGGCGATCGTGACCTCCTCCATGATGACGATCGACGCCAACACATCGGATCCATATCGCCTGCACATAGGCACCGATAATTCAGGGCGGATCTTCACTGTAGACGATCCCCGACGGCTTCGGGTGAACATCGATGTAAAAGAGGTCAATGGGAGCGGGAGTTTTACACTAGCCTATAACTCCGCTGATAACCCATCCTCCTTAAACATCCCTGCAATGACCATGCCGGGGGTGAGGTTGCCCCTGTTGGCGATGGTCGTTTACATGCCCATCCTCATCGCCATATCAACCAACAAGCGGAGGCTTCCTGTCCGTATCATCAGCGTCGTTTTATCGATCATTATTGTCTTAGCTTTACTGACTGAACAGGTCCTTTCCGTAAGCGCGGCACCGGTTATCTTCAACCCAGGCGACGTGCCTGCGGCGAGCAATCCGCCCGGTTACACCACACCCCTCACCGACGACATTTCCCAGTCTCCGGCGAGACCAAGGTATGGGCCACTCAATGAGCATGGCTATCGGGAGCGACTCGACCTGCGGCAGCCATCCTCGACCATCCGGCAACTTTTCATCAACGGGCATGCGAAGAACCGCTACGTGTGGGAAGGCTCGCTCGCCCCCCGTTATTATCAAGACGCTACAGGGGAGTGGCGTGAAATCGACACCAACTGGCGGCCATCGAACGGGCAATGGGATGTCGAGATGGTCCACGCCGAGTATAACGCCTTCGCCATGCGACGTTTCGACGCCGGGGAGCTGATCAAATACCTCGATCCAGCGAGCGGGCAATTCATCACCTTCCAACCGCTTCCGCTGCAGTACACCAACGACCTAGGCGATTCCCAGGAGATCGCCGACCCGCAACCGGTTGAGGCCGATGTGACCGGCAATCAGCTTTACTGGACCGGTGCCTTCGGTCCTGGGCTTGACCTGAAGTGGGTAGCCGGGATCGGGCGGCTCGATAAACGCTTGATCATTCAGGAGGCGGACGACCTACCACGGCCGAGCCCGACCATTGCCGCCGGCGGAAACCCGGCGCTGAGGCTGCAGTTTCTCTTCCGCCATTCCTCCGAGGTGGGCGTGTGGGTGAACGGGGAGCCATGGCGAGAACAGTCCGGCGACCTGGTTGAGACCAGCGGAACGGTTGAGTTTCGATCGCGGCAGGACGGTCGGTTGCTGTGGAAGTTCAACCTGCCGCTCTCGTATGATGCGCAGAACGATGCGGGCCCACTGATCGGCACCTTCCGCTTTCGAAAGACTAGCGAAGGTCTCATTATTGAGCACCTCGTGCCGCTGGAATCCTTGCGTCGGGCGGACTATCCATTCGAGATCGACGTGACGATCGACAACGAGGTCGGTGCCAGTGCCGACGACGCCCATGAGACTGGCGACGGAAGTTTTAGTAGTGGCGGCACCACAATGAAATGCTATTCCGATACGAGCACGACGAGCGCGGATTACCGTGGCTGCGGCATTCGCTGGACAAACGTCACCGTCCCGAAGGATGCCAAGATCGATGTGGCCTATCTCAGGCTCTACGTGTCGTCGGAAATCTCTGATTACGATATCGACCATGACATCTACTTCCACGCCGCCGACACCCCGGCCAACTTCGTAACGAATGCCAATATCCTTAGCACGAGCCAGCGCCCGCGCACGAGCGCCAGTACGAGCTGGATCGAGACGCTGACTGTGAACACTTACGCCAACACCCCATCCATCGTCAGCGTCGTCCAAGAGATCGTCAACCGGTCGGGCTGGGCCTCCAGCCAGGCCATGGTGGCGCTCTTGATCCCTCACATCGGTCCACATAAAGAGGTGCGGTTCGAGGCGTGGGACACCAGCAGCGGCGCCGGCAATAATGCCATCCTACACATCGAGTACACGACCCTGCCGGCGGCTCCCTCGAACTGCCAAGCAACCTACGTATCCGACACGCAGATCGATGTCAGCTGGAACGATAACTCCGATAACGAGACAGGTTTCAAAGTCGAAAGCTCGGTCGACGGCGGTGCTTACTCGCAGATCGAGACAACCGGAGCTGGCGCGACCTCGTACCCGGACACATCCACCTCGGCCGATCATTCGTACCAGTACCGGGTGCGGGCGACCAACTCGGCAGGCGATTCGGACTACTGTACGCCAACCTCGGTCATCTACACTTCGCCCAGCGCTCCTTCCGACGTCATAGCCACGCACACCGCCGACCTTGAGATCACCATCAGCTGGACGGACAACTCACAGTTTGAGGATCGGTTCCGGATCGAACGCTCGAAGAACGGCGAGTCCTACGTCTTCCTGGCCAACGATTCAGACGGCAGTCCGTTTATCGACGACACCATCACGCAGGCGGAGTACGACGCAGAGGATTCGTTCACCTACCAAGTGCGGGCTGAAATCTCCTCGCAAAGTCTCGTTTCCACCTGGGTGACCTCGAATGCTTTGGTCGTTCCCGAGTGGGTTGCCATCTTCCTGTTTCTTGTGCCGCTGATCCCCTACTTAATGTCTGTAGTTTGGCAGCGTAAAAAGCTCCTTGGCAACTTGATAAGCTTCATGCTGGCAAGTTGTATCGCATTGGGGATGCTTGCGACCAGCGTGCCCCAGGTGGAAGCTGCGCCGAACTATGACGTCAGCAACAGCACGACCTTATGGTTCTACGATGACACAACACCCTTGCAATACATGATGTACCAAACTCAACCATCGGGCAGCAGTACGAGTGCGAGTGACGCTCTGGTCAGTTTCTACTCCGACACCTGGCCAGATACGTGGCAGATCAATTCAGGGACGAGCACGGTTTATTTCTATGTGCAGACGACGGGAGTTAAGGGCATCGATTTCGAGTTGTTTGCCGGATCTGGCAGTAGCTGGACAAGTCTTGGAAGTGGGTCCTGGTCGGGCAATCAATCAACGATCACGTTGGTGAGTACGTCTTTTTCCACCACATCCTTCACATTCTCAACCGATGAGCTATTAAGATTGGATACCACTGTGCCAAAAGGGGCGACGATGTGGTGGGACGGCAGTTATAACAACTCACGATTGGTCATCCCCGGGATCACCGTGCCGGAGAACGCACTAATCCTCCTGGTAGTGGTTGGGCTGATCCCGATCGTTACGGGAAAATTCAAGCGTAAAAAGCTGAAGCGAATTCTTATTTATAATCATCGGAAAGGGGATGGAGGGTAAACATGGACGGAGCAGCAAATGTTGAACTTATGACACTAGACGAAGCTGGACAAATCGAAGACACGAAGCGACCGATCTTCCGTTTGATATTGATAATGGGGGCGATCCTGCTGATGATCCTGCCCTTCGTCACCACGTTCAATGAGTTCCTAACCCGGGTTGTGGAGATAGCAGGGTTGGACACTATCCTGGAGGATTGGGTCGTGCCATTCGAGGCGCGCATGATCGCCGTGTTGCTTGGGTTTTTTGGGATCCCAACCCAGGTCTCGCCGAGTACGATCTATCTGGATAAAGGTGGCTTTTTCCTGCCGGTCTACATTTCGTGGAACTGTGTGGGATGGCAATCATTCATCCTATACACCGCGACTTTGATCACCGGATTGCAGGGACCGTTTACTCGCATCTCTAAAATCGAATCGATGGTGGTGGGATTCCTGGGGACGTTCCTGGTGAACCTGTTACGCATGGCTTCAGTGGCGATGATCGCGTACTTCTTCGGTCAGCTCCCGGCGGTGATCTATCATGACTACGGCAGCACGATCATTATTTTGGCTTGGCTCTTTGCCTACTGGTGGTTCTGCCACGGTTGGTTGCTGGAACCATTGGAGACTTTACCGGACGAGGGGATCGAAGAGCGTACCTTGCATGAGATCTACCAAGCAGGTGGGGAGAGTACGAAGCGTTAGCCGCTCTGGCAGAGGTTAATGTGGTGGAAAAAATAGGGCATCTCTAGCTGAGAAGGAGAGGCAAATGAGTAATGAAAATGGAATGAGAATCCTGATCACGGGCGGTTGTGGCTTCATCGGCAGTAATCTGGCGGCGCACTACCTGGCTAAGGGTTGGGAAGTAGTCACCTTCGATAACTATTCCCGTCACGGTGCCAAGAAAAACGCTGTCTGGTTGGAGAAACAGGCTATTGCCCATCAGCAGAATCGTAGCAATGGTTATCTGCGCCAGATACGGGGTGATGTGCGCGATCTTGAATCGCTGCGCCAGGCCATGCAGGGGGCGGATGTTGTCGCCCATTTGGCAGCCCAGGTTGCGGTGACCACTTCGGTCGAGGATCCGATGGAAGATTTCCTGGTCAACGCGTTAGGTGGGATGAACGTGCTGGAAGCGGCTCGAACCGGTGGCTCCGACCCGATCGTGCTTTACGCCTCGACCAATAAGGTTTATGGAGGGTTGGATCACCTCGAAGTGGGCAAAGCAACCTTGCGCTATAACCTGCCGGAGTTCCCCAATGGGATCGGTGAGGATTTCCCAATCGATCTCCACTCCCCTTATGGATGTTCCAAGGGGGCCTGCGACCTGTACATGATCGATCACGCCCGCATCTACGGCCTGAGGACGGTGGTCTTCCGGCAGTCGTGCATCTATGGACCGCGCCAATTTGGCATCGAGGATCAGGGTTGGGTGGCGCACTTCGTCATCTCAGCCGTGCTAGGTCGGTCGATCACCATCTACGGCGATGGGCGGCAGGTACGGGATGTGCTCCACGTAAGAGACCTGATCGAAGCCTTCGATCAGGCCATTGAGCGTATCGACATTTGCGCTGGCCAGGCTTACAACCTTGGCGGCGGCCCACAAAATGCAACCTCACTTTTGGAACTAGTCTATCGCCTCGAGCCCATATTGGACAGAGCGATACCGCTCACCTTCGATGAGTGGCGGTCTGGGGACCAGCGAGTTTATGTTTCCGATGTACGCAAAGCCAAGCAAGACCTTGGTTGGGCGCCTCGCACGTCGATTGGGGAAGGATTGCAGGACCTGTGTGAGTGGGTTTCAGCGAACGTTGAGCTTTTTGGCGGTCAGAACCCTGGAGATGAACGGCAGTCGATAGAGCGACCTCGATCATCTGCTGTCAACGTTGAGACGTAGTAAGGAGTTGATCCGATGATGGAAATGGATAATAAATTAAAGATCGCCGTCTTCCACTGCGGCTTTGTCTACAGCGGTGGTGGCGAACGAATCGTGCTAGAAGAGGTGATGGGGCTGAGACGCCTGGGTTACGATGTAGTCTGCTTTGCGCCCACCTTGGACCGTAAGCGGTGCTACCCCGACTTCATCGACCATGTCGGGGTGCAAACGTTCCTGCCGCAGCTACCAAAGTGGTTCCCACTGTGGGACGCCATTGCCATGACCCTCTCGAGCGTGTTGGCGCCGTTTCTGGCGCTACGCTTCCTCGATATAGACGTCTTCGTCGGCGCCAATCAACCGGGGGCCTGGATCGCTTATTGCGTGGCCAAGGTTTTACGCAAGCCTTATGTGGTCTACATGAACCAGCCCAATCGACTGATCTATCCACGCAAGATCGATCAGGAGACGGGTTGGCTCACTCGGAAGGACTACCACGTGCTGAATGAGATCATCCAGCGTATCAAGCGGTTCGTGGCCTGGGCCGATCGTATCTCGTTCACCGGCGCGGAAGTCATGCTGGGTAACGGTGGTTACATCGCCGGGGTGATTGAAAAAATCTACGGACGAAAGCTGGAACTCTGTCCAGCTGGCTGCCACCCGCAACCGCGTGAGATCCTGCGTCTGAACCCGCATACGGCTTATGTGGGCTCGTTCAAGGTCGGAGAGGTCATCATTCACAAACCCTACATACTGATCACCAATCGTCATGAGCCGCAGAAGAAGTTCGAATACGTGATTGAGGCCATGGCCCAGGTTGCCAAGGTGGTGCCGGAGGCTTGCCTGTTGATACCAGGGACCTTCACTGCCCATACGCCCAATCTGATCGCACTAGCGGAGCATCTAGGGATTGCCGATAATATACTGTTCTTGGGACAGATCTCGGAATCGGACTTGCAACGTCTGTACCAAGAGGCGACGGTCTACTGTTATCCGGCGCCGGAGGAGGACTTCGGCATGGGGGTGATCGAAGCGATGGCTTGGGGCGTGCCGGTGGTCGCCTGGAACAAAGCTGGAACGACGGTGACCGTGTCCGATGGGGAGTCAGGCTTCCTGGCTGACCCCTATAAAGTTGAGAGTTATGCCGAGGGGATACTGCGCCTGTTGCTGGATCAAAATCTCCGGGTGAAGATGGGTCGGGCGGCTCGTGATCGGGTCGAGACGCTTTTCTCCTGGGATCGCCACGTGCGCATCATGGAAGGGGCGATCAGGCAGGCGGTGGGTGAGGTCGTGGAGGTGGTTGAAATTCCTGTGCGAAGACCCATCGCTACTGCGGTATCGGAGCCCCGGATGGTTGAGGTTGAGATCGAATCGTAAGTTGAGAGGGTGGGGGGAGGAAAATGCAAGAGAGAGGTTCTCAGCTGTGACAGTAGAGGTTGAATGGTCATCAGGGGAAGATCATCTTGCCTCTTACTATATCAATAGAGAGTATCAAGAGCATTTCTTTGATGAACATGCTACGCTATATCCATGGCCAAAAATGTTGCGCTCGGCAGGGTTAAATCGAGTTTTTAAACCTCGAGAGGCAATGTGGAAGGTCGCTTTTGAAAGCCTAGGGCTAAAGCCTGTAGATAAGATCTTGGATGTAGGATGTGGCTCAGGTATATGGCTCGATCGTCTTAGGCAACAGTTTGGAGTAGATGGAGTTGGTGTTGATATTTCCACCAACTCTCTGAAAGAAGCTGTTCATGCTTCATCCAAAGATATTACTTTTGTTGGAGGAGATATCTCCTACCTTCCTTTCCAAGATAATTTCTTCGATGTGGTTATTAGTCTGGATGTCTTAGAGCATGTAGTCGAGCAGGATAGTTGTCTCTGTGAAATGGTACGTGTACTTAAGCCAGGAGGTCGCCTCCTACTTTGGACGCTCAATCAGAAGCAGCGATACACGTGGAATTGGTGGCTAGAGAGAATAGGCGTAGATATTTATGAGAGAGTTGCTCACGATCCTGAATTATTTCCGGATGTGAGTAAAGTTTATGAGCAGTTAGAGTCTGAGGGCGTTACTGTACAGAAGTTAGAACTTTTCAACTCGTTCTTCACTCTCGCACTTGATGAAGCGATCATGGTGATCGTAAATCTTTTCGAGAGGTTGGATTTCTACCGCGGGGAAGGCAAACTGACGAATTTTGTTGGTCGGGTTTTCCTCTACGTGACAGATATTGTGTCACGGAACCTTCTCGGATTATTACACTGGCTCGACCAACCATGGATCAAGAGAGGGTATTCAAATGGGTTTCTTGTCATAGCGAGGAAAACTGTATTTGTCGAATAAGCATAAAAAAAATTTTGAACGCGATTATGGCGAGTTGGCAAATATCTTTCCGTTTTGGGATTTCAGTTAGCCTATCTCGAGGATCATATAAAGCGATCGATTAGTCTGGGCTCGTGTGGGAAAAGGGGAATTGTTATGGATAAGGAGACGCAACGTTGGCTGATGTCGAACGTCGACGCCCATGGTAAACCGAAATGGAAGCCGGCCACCTTGGACGATCTTTCTGAGGAAGAGATTGAGGGAATCCCCGACGAATTCATTCACCAATTTCTAGAGGATACTTGGCACGTCGAGCCGACAACCAAGCCGACGGAGGATGTACAAGTTGACACCAGATCAAGGACTATCAATATTGCTCTAGCTCTTGGAATCTTCCTCCTGGCGCTGCTCCCGCGATTGTACGTCTTGTTCTTCGTTACGGATCCCCAGAATCCGGGCATGGGATGGTATGGCGATACCTTCCACCATTGGCAAATTGCTTACTTGAGTGATGAAATTGGCTTTTCAGAGGGCTTCTTGAGGCTTTGGGATTTCAAGGGGATGGAGTACTTTTGGGGCCTCTTGCATCCGTTAACCTTAATCTTCTTTTTTAACATCACAGGCTCGGTCGATATCCTTATTCCGCGTCTTGTTAGCATCTTTGGAGGGAGCGCGAGCCTAGTAATCCTCTTCTTCCTTCTTCGGCGTCATTTCAACTCACATGTCGCTTTAGCAGGTCTTCTGTGGGCAATGTTTAACCCTGTAGCGATCTTCAGCGATACGATCGGAATGCAAGAACCAATCGGCCTGGTTTTGCTGCTTCTGGGTCTCTTTTTATGGCTGAAACATCCGGGATGGACCGGTCTGGTCTGGGCGATGGCCGGTTTGGTTCGAGCTGAGTATTGGGTATTTGGTGCTGGACTGGTTGTGATTGGTGTGATCACTGAAAAGGAGAATTTCCGGAAGTTAGCTGTAAGTCTGGGGTATGCAATCCCGATTCTTGCCTATATGAAATACATGTTGGACAACACAGGAAATGCGATCTACCCAATCTACTGGAATTTCATGGCGGGTACTGTAGGTAAATGGATCGAGGAAAGACCTCTCACTGCTGAGCAGGTTCAAGTCCAGTTTGTAGCCCGTATTGTATTAATCATAACGGTAATAGCCATTTTGTGGCTTCTTTGGAAACGCCCTAGATATACCCTTCTCGTATTATTGGGCCTCGGGAATATCTTAATGATAAGCACAATTCTGGGTCTTGGTGCTTACATACGCGGTTATGTAACTCGCGTGTTATTTGACCGTCTGATGGCTGTCCCTTACATGTATCTTGGTATCTTTTTTGCCCTGATCTTATTCAATGTAGCGCTTCGACGTCATAAAAACCAACGGATCTGGTTGGCCTTAGGTTGGGTTGTATTTGTTTTGGTATTGGGAACCTCTCAGTTGATTTGGCAACCGATCATGAGGACATACGATAATGGTCGTGAGATTTGGTCCCATGAGAAAATACTTGCCAACGATATTGCTTCAAATTACGAAGGTGGCACTATTCTAATTCCCGAAGATCGTCCCTTTTTAACTTACTTACTTGTTAGAGATCATGGTATCTCGGGAAGAAATCTGCAGGGGCAGATGTATGATCCATTCGCTTACTTTGAGGTGGATGATCCTTTTGCTGTTTGGGATGAAAGCCGCCAAGCAATAGAGAGATGGTTTGTGAAGGACGATATTCGCTTGCTTGCCTTTTATAGAGGCAAGAAAGTATACGAAGAAATGATTAGACGGGAGCCGTGGTGGTTCAGCCATTTGGCAACTGTTCATAATGGGTCTGTTGAGATCTATAAGGCAACCGTCCAGTGAATCGATTGTGTGTGAGTGAACAGCTACGTAGGCGGTGAGATGATTGATTTCGATTATGAGTCGAAGCTTTGGGGGGCCCATGAAGTCAGGTTAACCCCTACACATCTTGGTGCCTTGCGGCTTCGATACTGCCTTGAGGACCTGAAGGATGTAACTGGGAAAGTGCTCGAAGTTGGATGTGGAGCAGGTGGAATGGTGAAAGCCATCAAATCCTATCGCCCAGATCTCGAGATTTATGGGTGTGATATCAGCCGTCAAGCTATACTTACAGCAGAGCGAAATCCACAGGGAGTAACTTTCAGAGAAGGAAACGCTTACGACTTACCTTTCGAAGACGAAAGTTTCTCAGCTGTAGTTATGTTCGATTTGCTTGAACACTTGGATGATCCGAGAAGAGCCGTCGTGGAAACCTATAGAGTTTTAAAGAGTGAAGGTTTATTTCACCTTTTCGTCCCTTGTGAAGGTGGGTTTAATTCGCTTCATGGAATTTTGTCACATGTTGGTTGGCGGGCTAAAGAAAAGTATGGAGGGCATATTCAGCGATATGCAATTTCAGAATTGAAAAGCCTTTTGGAAACATCAGGCTTCAAGCTGGGAAATTACCGTTGGAGTGGACATTTGTTCAATCAAGCAGTGGATGTTGCCTACTTTAGCGGTTTGAGCATTTTGGGAAGAAATGTTCCCATGTCAGTGGAGGGGTATTTGGAATCAGCAGATCGAGGTTTTTTCTCCACCGCAGTTGGTATGTTGAAAAGTGCAATCGCGATTGCGAGTTATTACGAATCAAGGCTTTTAACGTGGGTGCCTGGTTCTGGCGTTCACCTCAATTCCGAGAAGATAATAGAAATGACGCGTTGAAGTCCATAGAAAGTGAAGTTATCAATGAAATACCAATCTGAAATGGTAAGCCTAATAAGTCATAAAGAAAATGGGACACCGTACCAAAAAGCATGACTTCTTGCTAAACACTCGGATACGGCTGAAGGCCATATATAAACGGATGGTTCTTTATTGACAATCGCCATAAAATGCAGAGATAGAGCTCAAGCCATGGAAGGTGAACAAGAATTGCCGGTTATTAAGAACGAATTAATCAAGCTGATGAGGATTGAGTTGCCGAGAAAATCGGTCTCAATCCTACTAAGCGTTATTCTTGCTTTCGTTGCGAGGCAAGCCGGTGGCGACATCAGTGGAAGGTTTCGGCCATAGCCATAATGGGACGCCTTTGCTGGCTCAAAGGGCGGTGGGTGCGTTGAAAAACGTGCTCGTCGCCATTGGCAACTACGTATCGCGCGCCCTGAGCAAGCTGCCATGCGGTGGTGGGAATTTAACTTGTGTGAAAGAAGGTTGATGTTGGGAGGCTGACTAACGACAACTTGAATTAAAAATTGAAGGTGGTCGTGAGATTTTTCGGAGGGATCTGTCATGCGCATCCTGATTGTCCAGCCATGGATACAGCTTGGAGGAGCAGAAATCATTAGCATTCAACTGGCTAACCATCTTCAGGTTCTGGGTCACGATGTCGCTATTGTATGTGCATTTGTTGACTTAGAAGGGATGCCTGAAGAGAAATCAACCCTTCGATTCATTGTTCCTTGTAACTTACTACAATCTCTTTGTCGGAGATCTCGGTTTCTCTTTCTCCTTCTTGTTCCCTGGATTCTCTTACTCCTCACTTGGAAGCATGCTCAATTTGTTGACATTCTTAATCCGCATAACTTCCCATCATTATGGACATCAATCATAGTTGGCAAGGTTAGAAGAAAAATAGTCGTTTGGACTTGTAATGAACCGCCAGAGCGCATCTCATTTAAAAGGGCGTTAAATCTAGGAATTGGAGATTTCTTTGGATGGCTTGTTGCCAGTAGTTGGATTGACAAGATAATGGTTGGATTAGCCGACGAAATCTATGTGCCGTCCTATAAGACGCGTCAGGATGTAATTGAGAGATATGGAAAAAGCCCAAAGATCGTTCCGTTGGGCGTTGACTACGAGTTTTACAGGAAGGGAGATAGATCTCTATGCAGGTCGAAGATGGATCTAAATGGTCATTTTGTCCTTCTTGTTGTAGGGAAACTTCATCCTCAGAAGAATCAAGGCATTTGTATTAATGCGTTGAAGCTTATCCTTCATAGAATACCTCAAGCAATTCTCCTTCTGGCTGGAAATGGTCCGATGGAAGATAAGTATAGAATTCAAGCTCGGGAATTGTGTATATCGGATAAAACCCGCTTTTTAGGTATGGTTGACAGCTTTACGATCCGAGATTTATATGCGGGCTGTGATATTAATCTTTTCCCTGCTGTTAACCAGAGTTGGGGACTGACACCTTTTGAAGCGCTGAGTGCAGGAAGACTCTCAATTGTGTCAAGGGACACAGGCGCTGCTGAATTTATCTCGAAGCATGAAATCGGCATAGTATGCGATCCAACTCCGAAATACTTTTCCGAAGCTATTCTCAGATTTCATGAGGATCCTGACCCATACGAAAAAAGTGTAGATAAAGGACGCAGTTTAGTTCAAGAGACACTTACCTGGAATCAATATACGGAGCGAGTTATAGAAATTTTTTCGAGCGCGGGAGGGGGAAACGTATGAAAGATAACTTCCTACATACTTATCTTGATTCGCGACCGATGCATTTTTCACTGCTTCGTTCTGTAGAGTGCAATTTGTATCAGGGGTTATCTTTAGATCGCCCGATCCTGGATTTGGGTTGTGGCGATGGATTCTTTGCATCAACAACTTTTCATTCTCCGCTTGAATTTGGAGTTGACCCGTCGACTAGATATATGGAGGATGCAAAGGATTCAGGCGTTTATCATAATTTGCTCCGTGCGAACGGATCTTCCCTACCGTTTCCAGATGAATATTTCGGGAGTGCGATTAGCAACTCAGTTCTCGAGCACATTCTTGATCTAGATGCCACGCTTCAAGAAATCTATCGCGTTTTACAGAAAGGGGCATATTTCGTATTCACAGTTCCAGCAGATGATTACACTGAATATCTCCTTGGAACTCATATTTTTCGATTGCTCCACCTTCGACTTCTCGAGAAGCTGTACAGTTGGTACTTCACATACATTTCCCGGCATATTCACTATCTATCCTACGATACCTGGGTTGAGAAACTCAACAATATCGGCTTTGAGGTGGTTAACTTTCGACCCTATTTCTCAAGAAAGGCAATGTGGATTTTTGATCTAACCCATTGGCTAGGATATCCCGCTTTTATTTATAAGATGATCGTAAATCGCTGGGTCCTTTTCCAAGGAATGTCGACTTATCTACCTTTCCATAATCTGTTAAAATCATTCGCGCGCCTTGAAGAGATGGATGCAGGCGCGTATTTTTATTTTCTTTGTCGTAGGTGACAAGGAGAGTGGGACATGAAAATCGCCATTTTCCACCTGGGCTTCTTCTACTCGGGAGGTGGGGAGAAACTTGTTCTGGAAGAAATCCGAGGCCTTCGTGCCCTGGGTCATGAGGTTTCTTGCTTTGCACCAGTGGTCAATCGGGAAGAGTGTTTCCCTGATGTGCCCGAGATGGCTGAAATTAGAGCTTTACTTCCACCACCTCCTCAATGGCTTCCAATGAGAGACGCCCTTTGGTTGGTTTTGGGCTGCCTGACAATTCCTTTCATGGCTTGGCGGTTTCGCAAGTATGACATATTCCTGGGTGCTAACCAACCAGGTCCATGGTTTGTCTGGGTGATTAGCAAGATTTTAAACAAACCGTATGCGATATATCTCGCTCAACCGTTACGAATGCTTCATCCCCGAAAAGTTGATCTTGAGAATGGAATTAGGATCAGGGAGGGTGATCATAAGTTCCTAAAAATCTTGAGCAAGATTGCCGGACGGCTTATTGGTTGGGCTGACAGGGTAAGTGTAAATGAGGCAGAAGTGATGTTGACGAATGGAGAGTATGTCAGTCAATGGCTACGGCAAGTATATCGACGAGACAACCAGTCATGCCCAGCAGGTTGTCATCCATGTCCTGAAGAGGGGCTGAACTACAAAAATCGTTGGGAAGGAACGATTTCAGTGAATGGCGCGATTGTACAGAAGCCATATGTACTTCTCACAAATCGTCACTCTCCACAGAAGCGTTTTGAATATGCGCTGTGGGCATTAAAACGAATTGCGAGGTCTGCGCCCGAATTGTCCTTAATAGTGACCGGGCAGGAGACAACGTATACAGATCAGCTTCGGTACTTGGCGGAAAGCCTTGGTTTGAGAGATCAAGTATATTTCGTCGGTCTTGTAAGCGAGTCAGATCTCTCGAGACTGTACCAAGAAGCTGTGCTCTATGTATATCCATCTCCTGAAGAGGATTTCGGCATGGGTATTGTGGAGGCTATGGCTGCAGGGACGCCCGTGATCGCATGGAACAACGGTGGTCCGACAGGCACAGTAAAGAACGGACAGACGGGTTTCCTGATTGAGGCATATGACACTGAGGAATTCGCAAAGAGAATGCTTGAACTAGTGAACGATAAGGCTCTCGTAGAGCGAATGGGAAGATCAGCCCACCGATGGGCTACCGATGTGTTTTCCTATGAGAAGCACAATCGAATCCTTGAGACCCAACTCTTGCTAGCCGTAAAGTTACACAGGAAGAATATTAGAAGTCACAAGACAACACTTCAAGATGTACTAGTGAGAGATGAATTTCTCAATCCTGATGGGAAGAGTGTTTTTGGTGTATCCAACAAGCAACCAGAGATAGGATTGTCAGAGGAGCATCGACCTTCAGATGATTCGTTAGCGAAAAATAAGCATAGTGCTTCCTTTTCAAAGGATTTCTTAAGCAGAGGGGATTAGGGTGGAATCTTTATTTCACTCAACCACGCTTATCATTGGATGACGATTTTATGAATTCATCATGTAATGTCGAAGGTAAAGAATCTATCGATTATCTAAATGTGATCGGGGTTATTCGTAGGTGTGGTCAATCTTACCAAGAATCTTCCAGGAGGGATCAATCTCCAAAGAACTGATTCGATACGATAGATGATTGGATAAAGAGTTCGAGCGATCTCAGAAGGGAGGAGTCTCAACCAAATAGGGGACACGACATCAAGAGGCATAATTCGGTGCAGGTGGAGTCCTTTGCGCTCAACCAGATGGGTAAATTCTTCAAGTGTGAGAAGTTGGCTGGTCTCGTGAGCGGTTAGCTCTTTGGGGTGTAAACGGAAGTATATGGCTACCAAAGTTCTAAGCATCGGATACCGCCATCTATCCTTATTGGCGAAGTCGAGGATTATGCATTTTGAGGTAACCCGAGCGACTTCATCTATCAGTTGCTCGAAAAGAGCACGGCTGTGGAGATGCCAGATAACACGCAGAGAGTATGTAACTTTGAAACTTGCTACTGGGAAAGGCACGGCTATTCCATCTGCTCTAATTGGGTTTGGCAAACCCGATCGTGCGACAAATTGTGCCAGCATAGCAGGAGATGGATCAACAGGAATGATCCGATATCCTTTTCTTGCCAACTCATCTGTGATCCTTCCAGTTCCACATCCGATCTCCAAGATGAGTCCATCTGCTTGTGGCAAGAGCTCGAGAAGAGAGCGGATCTCCGCGTAGTGTTTATACCGGTTGAAGTTGTCGCCCAATCGGATTTGTTCATATGTCCTTGCAATTTTCGGCTTGAAGTAAGGGTGTGTGCCATCGACAGGTGTATTGCTTAAGGGATTCAATCGTCCCCAAAATAGGGCGAGGAGGTCAAGGATTTTTAAGAAAGTGAGACCAAGAGCGAAAATGGGTGATTTTAGCAGTAACTTCCAGTTCTTCAAGTATGCCCGGACAAATCGTTTGGCAAAATTCACTTGTGGAACCTCAGGATACTTTGATTTGAGGGCGGGTAATAGTCGGCCTCGTACAAACTTTCTGTGTATCATTTCTCGTAAACTTATGGTGCTATGTACGAGGATAAAAGTATCGATCCGAACAGATGGAATATCGGCTGACCTGAGGGCGAGATTTAAATCCCAATCGTCTAAAGGGTCGAGGTTTTCATCAAATCCACCGATTTTATCAAGCAAGGTTCTGCAAAGGAAGTTCGGTGTCTCAGCAGATAAATCTCCAGCAAGCAGTTCCAATTCAAGCCTTCGGCAGCGAAGCCAGAATTTATTGCTTGGCGCCTCTCTGTATGGAGCCAGGATGGCTTTTGCACCGCTCTGTAGGGCCGTTTCTACACAGGTTTGCAAGAGCTCTTTAGGCAATTCGTGATCAACGTCCATGTATACGATATATCGTCCTCTTGATTTTCGAATAAGGAAATTTCGTGCTTCAGATTTATTGAATGAGCCCTCGAAAATACGAATGGAGGGATAAGAGCGTGAGATATGAAGGATTTCGTGATTTGAACCTTCTGAGATTAAAACCAGACACTCAAAGTTTCTGTACGTCTGGGTGGAGATGGAGCGTAGGCAGATCTCCAGAAGATGAGGGTCGACATTTCGCGCCAAAGGTAGCGTTACGGATACGAGAGGTTCCTGGGCGGTTTCATTGTCCATGGCAATCGCGATAGTAGCATGAGGGTGACTGAGATACAAGGGATGTTGCATAAGGAAACTATGGTTTATTTGATTAAATGCAACATGAGAGCTAGATGGAGGTAAATTGCAGCAAATGAAATCTGTTTTCTTGTTGAATGGGAGCGCTTTATACTTGTTTGACATTAGTGCCAATTGCGAGGGTTTGCATGGCTGAACAAGAAATTCGCCCTGCCTCGAAAGCTCTTAAAGTGACATGGAATTTGATCCACTTCCTTGCGACCACGTTTGTTGTTTTCTGCCTCGCATATATTATGGGACGTACGATCTTAACGGGTGGGTTGAAAGGGGGCGATAGTGCGATGCATGTGGGGTATACCGTTTGGCTGAACAAATACTTTCCTAGTATTCCCCACTGGTATCCGCTGCAAGGAGGTGGAGAGTCTCTCCTGCATGGTTACCCACTCCTTTCCCATCTTTTAATTGTCCTTCTTCATCGCACCAGCAACCTTTCCATCGTGCAAGCCTTCCGCCTGCTCAGCTTCTTATCAATTCCTCTGACCGCGATGGGAATTTACTTCTACTGCTGGGCAGCTTTCAGAAAAAAGACAATGGGGCTCATTGCTTCGTTCTTATACATCCTAGCGCCCCTTGCATGGACGTGGATGTACGATTGGGGATTCTTTTCTTTCAGCCTCGGCATGGTCTTCCTACCAGCTACATTGGTATGTTTTGACCGATATATGTTCGTTGTTCTGCAAAGACCAAGTTCTAGTTCTAGACGTCTCTGGTTGGCTGGTGTGTGTTTGTGTCTTTCGTTGGCGAGTCTTACCCACCTTTCAGTAGGCGCTGGAGCGGTCGTCTATATTATTCTATATATCGTTTTCTCCGCTCTCGTAAATAAATCATGGCCAAAGTCGCTGATCTTGAAGAAGGGAATGATTGCTATTATCTTCATCGGTTTCGTTGTAGGTCTTCTGCTGGCCTTCTACTTGATACCTTTCTATCGCTATGGGCAGGTAGCAAATCGAGAAGGACTAAACCTGCTTGCACTCCATCAAATCCCACAGATTCCGAAACTCGAGTTCTTCGGTCTAAAACCCATCAATCCCCGGATTATTCACACTCGAATGAGTTTTCCTTTAATTATCACCGTGTTCTTTGGGATTGGAATTCTTTTATCAGCACGGTATTCTCGCAAGACTTTCGCGTTGATCCTAGCTGCAATTTTTGCAGTTATTTATGCTCTTTTTCCAGTGTTTTCCTACAATCTCAGAGCCATTTCATCAAGTCTAGCTATGGTCTTCGGCATACGGTCGACACTAGTTGTTGCGATGCTTCTTTTCCCTGTTGGAGCCGCCTATGGGGCATTCGCAGTGGCAAATACGGTCACCTCACGAATTCATCAAGTACGGCGGAAGACCTCGACAAAAGAAAATAACCATTCGTCGTGGTTCAGCTTGCGTGATGCGGGTACATCATGCCTGGCTCTCATCATCGTCATGGTTTCGAGCCTCTGGTTAGGAGGTATCACTGCAGTCAGACCTTACCATGTCAGCTATGGTCCTTCCAACTATGGTCTAGATTTACGTGACATTTGGGAGAAAGAAGCGGATGATCCTTGCACAATGGATTTTCAAGATCCACTTACGATTAGTCTTTGTAATCTTTCCGAGGCAAGGGCTAGGTTAAATATTCAGGAATTTCTAGCGTCTTGTAATCGGCTGCGAGACCAGAATTTACCGACCCCTGAACTTTGTAATGATCAAACACCTACAGGCGAGGAAGTAGAAACCTTTCTCGCTCAGTGTGAGGAGGCAATGAAGGCAGGGGAGACGATTTTGCCGTGCAATGCACGTGTCGAAGGACTGATAAGTCAATTGTTATTAAAATTTTGGCCTTCGCTCGTTCTAGAGGACGCCGATCTCATGACCGGCATCGGTAATGAGATCGCTTCTGTTTTACCGAACGAGCCAATGTTACGTATTGACATTTCCCCCTACCTGGGTCGTGTGGCACAGTACTTCACGTCCTATACAAGCACTTCTCAGATTCAGGCTTATACTCACCAGCTCTCACTTATTCATCTCATGTGGGGTTATCAGCTTGGAATTTTCTACTCGGATGAATACGGATCTCCTAAGGCACTCAACGATCTGGCGGATTGGTTCGGGATCAAGTATGTCATTCTTCATCCCGAGAAGGATCCAATAAATAAGTACAATGCAGCCGGTTGGGAACGAGTCTCAGGTGGTGAGGGCTCTGAGATCTGGTATTACCCAGAAGCTTCACCCTTAGCATCCGCAAGGGTATGGCCCACGATCCTTGTAATCGGAACACCGGAAAATGGTGCATACTCTCAGATATTCCGCTTAGCCAATGAGGGCTTGGCTCCGTACAATGAATTCCTCATCGTAGAAGGAAATGATCGGATTGATCAGTATTCCTTGGAAGAGCTCCAGCGTTTTGATTTACTCTTCCTCCATGGTTACAAATATAAAAACGGAGAAAAGGCATGGAGTCTTCTTAATGAATATGTAAGTCAAGGTGGATCTCTTTATATTGACACCGGTTGGCAGTATGAGGTGCCTGAGTGGGAGTTTGAACAAGCTCCACAAGTCCTTCCTATAACCAAGCTATTCTGGACAAACTATGGGCAGGAAAGCAAGTATGTATTAGAAAACATCGAAATCGCTGGCGATATCGACCCGGAAGAGTTTGGTCCTATGGTGTGGGAGGATGATCCTTGGAGTGTTTCCGGGGCAAATCGGGAAGATCTTCACGATTGGGGTCGTATCATTTTGAGTAATCAGGGTCATCCATTGATTGTTGCTGGCGAATATGGTCAAGGTCGTGTTGTCTGGTCGGGAATGAATTTCGTTGCTCACCTTATCGCTTATGATAACCAAGAAGAGGTTCGCTTGCTTCACAACCTGCTTGATTGGTTGAGCGAAGGAATAGATAGAGTGGAACTAGCACCACCTCTCGTGGTTCGGGAGCACCCTGATAGCGTGGATTTTTCTCTGGATGCAGTTTCAGGAAGCACGACGTGGCTCTACTGGCGTGAGGCTTATTATCCTAATTGGCACGCTTATCTCAGCGAGAGCACTGGAGAGAAGGAGATCCCCATCTATCGAGCTGGTCCTGGTTTCATCCTTATGCCGATTGATACGATAGGAGAGAGTGTATCGATTAGACTCGAATGGCAACTAGCCTTAATTGAAATGGTTGCGATTGCTGCTTCCCTACTCGGTATTATTCTATTAATCGCAATTGTCATTGATGGTTTGTTCCTTGGAGGTAATGGACTGACCTGGATCAAGATTACTTTCACAATGCGACTACCGAAGCCATTCCTTGATGAAAGAACTCACGAGGAGGCAAAGGAACAAAAACTAGTAAATAACATGACCTCCAGAGTTGATGTTGAAGAGCAAGAAATCACAAAGGGTGAAAGCCAATCAACTTATGAGGAAAGCCTCTTGGAGAAGCAACTAACTGATGAGCAAGAAGAATTGAGGCAAGCTTGGCTTGAAAACACAAGTCATACTGATGACCATTGGGCTGAAAGATTGCTGAAACGGAATCAATCCAACGATAAATGATGTGGATCAAACATGGTCAAAGATTGGGAGTTGAGATATTTAAATATTCTGAGAATTAATTCGGTTTTTTCCATTGATTGAGTGAGCTCTTTTTGAACACCTATAAAAAGGAGTTCAAATAAAGTGGAACAGTTGGAATTACAAGAAAAGAACACAAATTTATTGGTGCTACTGAGATTGTGGCAATTGGTATATTTCACAATTGGCGTTGCGGCCATCTTTGGATTCTCATACTTATGTGGACACAAGTTACTTGAAGGAATTCTTGGGGGAAATGATACTTCCTGGGCACTCTCACTAGTGTATTGGCTTGATCGATGGTTCCCTGATCTTCCAATATGGTACCCACTTCAGGGTGGAGGTACTCCACTTTTAGTCTATTACCCGACAGGAACCCATCTCCTCGCGGTCTTGCTGCACCGCCTGCTCAATCTTACAGAGGTTCAATCTTTCCGTTTACTTGGCTTTCTCTCAGTCCCAATAACTGCGACAGGAATCTATTTGCTTGTTTGGGTTAAGTTACGTAATCAAACAATGGCTCTTTTGGCCGGGATTTTTTATCCGTTATCAGCAGCTGCCTGGACATGGTTAAGTTACATCGGAATCTATGCTCAAGCTGTCTCATTAATCTATTTTGCACCAACATTTCTCCTATTCGATATGTATCTGACCAAGGGCTTGGGAAAGGAAGATTTCTCGAAAAAAGTATCAGATCAAATCTGTTTTATGTTAGCATCGGTTCTCTTTTGCCTTATGTTCCTGAGTCATGCGGCTACCGCATTATGTTTTTCAATGGTTGTACTTCTTTACGCTATCCTGCTACCTTTGATAATATATGGTCGGACAAACTTGTTGCAAGGATTGCGTACTTCGGTAATTCGAGCTTTATCGGGGATTTTGGGAGGGCTCAGCTTAAGCGCTTTTTGGCTCATTCCTTTTCTACGTGCTCAAAGTCTCATTAATCGAGAGGGTCTAAGTGAATTTGCTGCCCACCAGACACCATATACTGACTTGGGAGCCTTGTTAGGGCTTAGAGAACCGCCTCCTAATTTTGGTATCTGGCACGTTCAATTTGCAGTCCCAGTAGTCGTACTCGGTGTATTGGGTTTGGTGTTGGCATTACGACGACGTAACGCTGTTGCTGCGTGGAGTGTAGTTGCGGTTTCCCTTGCGGTATTCACATCTATGCCCGGACTTCTACCAGAAGTTGTTGCTATCTTTGATAGGCTTTGGGCATACACTCATATTCGTGCTATAAGCGGCACGATGATATTGCTACCTGCTGTAGCTGGCTATGGAGCAGTTTCTGTTGCGGAGTTGA
Organism: Anaerolineae bacterium; assembly: GCA_030605795.1. Lineage (GTDB taxonomy): Bacteria > Chloroflexota > Anaerolineae > Anaerolineales > E44-bin32 > DUEZ01. Next base: position 23,600 of record JAUWHR010000064.1, read on the forward strand.
TCTTCGATTTTCCTGTCTCAGTATTCGCCAAGCTGAGGAAGATTGAGGTAGGTTTATTATTCAAGAATCGAATAATCCAGATCGCTAAGTATTTGTTGGTAGCGTTCTTGGGAATATTCCTGGCTTGCTCGTCCGTGCTTATTTTTAAGCTCAACCCCCATCGTTGTGGTGAGAAAGGAATCGGTGGACCTCCAACTGGAGAGGCATTCTGGCCTTTCTGCTTCTCAGACAATGCGATAAATCTTCGACATCAACCACAATTTGTCCTTAGCACTGAGGGCCCTGATATACATAGGGACTCGATCTTAAGCTTCATTCCACAGTTGGGAATAAACGAAACTACGAGGATGGATGTTTCCGCATTCTTGGGAGGCTTAACCCAGGCATTAAGCTTGTACACCGATGCCTCCATTATTGGGATATACAATTATCAAAGTTCTATGATTCACGCTATGTGGGGCCTTGAACAAGGAGTGTTTTATAGCACAGAGTATGGCACCCCGTATGAAATGGATCAGTTAGCATGGTGGCTAGGAATCCAATATGTCGTACTCAATAAAGATTATGATCCGCTTGAGAAGTATGACCTCGCTGGATGGCCGGTTGTTTACTCGCCTAGCGGAACCGTTGACGGAGGCATTGAGATTAGGCAATACCCCGATGCCCCACAAATGACGAGCTTACTCACCCAACCTGTTCTTCTAGTCGTTGGAGGGTTCGAGAATGGTTCTTATGATCAGATTTTCCGAACCTTCATCTCTGAGCCAATGGGATATGAGGATTGGATCTTCGTTGAAGGAACTCACAACATCGACGATTATACTCTTGATGAACTTATGAATTTTGATGGTGTCGTTTTACACGGATATGGATATAAGAACAGCGATAATGCGTGGGGTATGTTGGACAAGTATGTGACACACGGGGGTTCACTATATGTAGATACTGGCTGGCAATTTGTCACTCCAGATTGGGAGGTTGCTGAAGCACCATCGGTTTTACCTGTTCGGAACTTGATTTGGACTGATTTTGGCGCAACCGATAATTTTATAATTGATCAGTCGTTCTTTGGAGAGAGCATTGAGGTTGGAGAATTCTCTTCACTAACTTGGGATAATCAGCCATGGAGTGTCTCCTACCCTTCAGAGGGCATACGCGATTGGGCAAACCCTGTCCTTTATGTAGAAGGGTCTCCAATTATTGTAGCAGGGGAATATGGTCAGGGTAGAGTAGTATGGTCTGGAATGAACTTTATTGGTCACGCACTAGCCAATAATAACCTAGAGGAGCGCGAATTTCTTCGTTTATTGATATCGTGGTTAGCACCCAAGCAGTTTGACAATAATCTGTCATTGCCATTAGTTCAACGTGATCATCCTGATCACATCCGGTTTACCCTAGAGGGTTCGGTATTTGATAAGACATCACTCCTTTGGAGGGAAGCGTTCTCGCCTGACTGGCATGCTACTGTTGAGATCGATGGACGAGAGGTTGAAATACCAATCTATCGTGCTGGACCTGGAATGATGTTATTATTTTTACCTGTTTTGAACGAACCCGGCATGGTAATTAATATGGATTACAACCTCGGCTGGAGAGGTTGGGTTGGGCTTGCCATTACTCTTCTAACCTTTTTTACCTTATTTATCGGCGTAATATCTCCTTCGTTTTTACAGATGCTTATAGGTCGATTTCGTCGCCTTGTTAAGCGTCAACCTTCGAAAGGATCCGTTGAGTGGTTACCTGATCTAGAGGTTGCAGAATATCCGAAGCCCGAAGCCCAGCCTGAAGCTTATGATGTATCTGCCAATGGAGATGTTTCTCCTAATTTGGAGATCTTGTGGGCGAAGCTTGTTGAATCAGGTAAGGTTTCGGAAACCGATGATCATGAAGCTGACCATCTTATTAAGTGGTGGCGTCGATCTAGGTCTGGTTCGATAGGATTAAATAATGGAAATGATGTGGGGAATGGAGACCTTGGATAAAATTGCCCGAGTTATGCCGGTCCAAGTGGAAAGATGTGTTAGTGTCAATGTCACTTATAAAATATTACCTTTGCATAGCGGAAATGCGGTGTACCGATATTGCTCAGGTGGCAGTCTCGTCTACCCTCATAATGCCTTAGGAAGAGGATAAGGTAGGTGATCAACCGTCGTGCCGGCTTGCTGATCGCACAGACGCTTCTTGGCCTGGCATTGTTAGTGGCCTGGCTCTACCTCGTCGACCTCGAAGAGGTGGGCAGCACGCTAAGCCAGGCCCGATGGCACCTTGTCTTGCTGGCCGCGGTGATAGGGCTTTCTAGTTCAGTCTTGCGATCGCAGCGCTGGCGGACTGTATTGAGACCAATTGCCAGTGTTCCCCTGTTAGACGTGTGGATGATCAGTATGGCCTCCAGCCTGGTGAACTTCATCATCCCTCTGCGGACCGGTGAGATAGCTCGTAGTCTACTGTTGAAACAGCGCCATCGAGTGTCTATAGCCGCCTCGCTTCCAACAGTAGCCGTCGACCGGTCATTTGACTTGTTGGCGGTTTTGGTTGTGGGAACCTTTGGAGCCTTCTCTGGTATTAGTCTTGGCGGTCGCCTCTCAACCGTTCTCCTGGCAGGGGGTGTTTTGTTCCTGACCTTTGTTGTATTTGTCGTTTTGGCGATTGTCTCTGGTAGCCGCCTACAGACTGTCATTGCTCGCCTATTGCCAAATAAGCTGGGTTCCCCTCTTCGGAACCGCATCTTGGGAATCCTTGAGAGTTTATTCGCTGGTTTTATGGCGATGGCTCGTCGACCAGCGGAGTTGGCGCTATTATTTGCCCTTTCTTTGCTTTCTGCCGTGTTGGATGGCATCCTCTTCTATTTCCTGCTTCTCAGCCTGGGTGCAGAATTCCCCTTGGCAATTGTCCTTACCGGATTTGCCCTCTTTACACTTACCTTCTTGGTACCTGGTGCGCCAGGGTATATCGGCAGCATGGAGGTTTTCGGGTCACTTGTTTTCGGAGCACTGGGTATGGGTGTGGAGACCGCGGCAAGCACTGTTGTATTATTCCACGCGTTAAACGCTGTTATGCTGGGTGTGACAGGTGGTCTGGCGATGTGGGCGCTGGGGTTGCGGCCATCGACCGCGGTGCGCTCATTCATTGAAGCGGGTGAGACGAACGCTGACCCTGATCAACTGGACGTTGAAGCGTAGTGTATTGTCAAAGATCAAGTTATTAGGTAAGTACTCAGTCTGTCATTGCGAGGAACGAAGTGACGAAGCAATCTCCACCGTTGCTTACATGTTGAAGGCAGGAGATTGCTTCGCGGAGTTTACCCTGAGGTATCGAAGGGCTCGCAATGACATCAAAAAGCCGTTTCGTGAGTAGAACTGCCTATTTCCAGACGATGCCTTAGTAGTTACGTTATTAGTTTATTAAATAAAACAGGTTGTTGGTGGTGAGCGTCCTTCGACTACACTCGCCGCTTAGGCGGCTTGTTCTGCTCAGGATGCGCTTCGACTGCACTCGCCGCTTTAGCGGCTCATGGAGCCGAAGGTCTTGAGCCTGCTGAAAGGCTCGGCACTCCGTGGATCGCGGAGCCGAAGATCCTGAGCCCTTCGACTGTGCTCAGGACAGGCTCCGTCGAAGGATGATCAAAAGGTGCCCGGCACTTGCAAATGAGAGTATTAATGTATCAAGGATGTGTTGAAAACAATGATTTCAGCTTTCCAAAGGAATATATAAAGTGCCGGGCACCTCAAGTCAAGGTGAGCCTGAAACGAGGTGTTCCATGAAGAGCGTCGGAGTGCTCACCGGTGGCGGCGACGCACCCGGGCTAAACGCGGTGATCCGCGCCGTGGTCAAGACCGCCCACGATGAGTACGGGTGTGAGATTCTGGGGATCAAGAACGGCTTCAACGGTCTACTGGACCAGTGCCCGGCACTTGCAAATGAGTGTATCAATGCATCAAGGATGTGTCGAAAGCAATGATTTCAGCTTTCCAAAGGAATATATAAAGTGCCGGGCACCTCAAGTCAAGGTGAGCCTGAAACGAGGTGTTCCATGAAGCGAATCGGAGTGCTCACCGGCGGCGACGCACCTGGCTTGAACGCGGTGATTCGCGCGGTGGTCAAGACCGCCTATGGCGAGCACGGGTGTGAGATTCTGGGCATCAAGAACGGCTTCAACGGCCTACTGGACCAGCATGGGATTTAAATGCTCACTCCTGAATCTGTCCGAGGTATCCTGCCGCGCGGCGAAACGATCCTGGGGACCGCCAATCGTGGTAACCCCTTCGCTCGTAAGGTCATACAGGATGGTGTCGAGGCCGTGCTGGATGTATCCGACCTGGTGGTGGAACGTATCCACGAATTGGAACTGGACGCATTGATCGTGGTTGGTGGGGATGGCACACTGCACATCACACTGGAGCTCTTCGAAAAGGGATGCCCGGTGGTCGGTGTTCCGAAGACAATCGACAACGATGTCGGCGGAACAGATGTCACTTTCGGGTTCGACACCGCCCTGAACACCGCCACCGAAGCCATCGATCGGTTGCACACCACCGCCGAGGCGCACCACCGAGTTATGGTGCTGGAGTTGATGGGGCGCGATTCAGGTTTCATCGCTCTACACGCCGGCTTAGCCGGCGGCGCGGATGTGATCTTGATCCCGGAAATCCCATTTCACCTGGATCGAGTGTGTGAGAAGATTCAAGCGCGCGCTGAAGCCGGGCGAGATTTCAGCATCGTCGTCGTGGCGGAGGGGCCCATCCTGCGGGGGAAGACCAGGTCTTCGCTCGAGCAGGGGATGAAATCGTCGTCGCCCGCCTCGGGGGTATCGGTCAGGTCGTAGGGAAGTTTATCGGCGAAGCGACCGGCATGGAGACCCGGGTGACCGTGTTGGGGCATTTACAACGTGGGGGATCACCTTCGGCATTTGATCGCTGGCTGGCGACACGCTACGGCGCGGCAGCCGTGCGCTTGGCTGCTGAAGGAGGATTTGGTCGAATGGTTGCCCTACGCGGCACGCAGATGATCGACATCAGTTTGGCGGAGGCGCTGGCGGTGCCCAAACGGGTAGACATCGAAGGCGATGCAGTGGTCACAACCCGCGGTCTGGGCATCTGCCTTGGAGACTGAGCCAGCGTGATCGAGATCATTCTTTGGAGCGGTATATGGGCGAGGGACGAGTGACGACTAAGCGTTCAAGGATGAAGCTCACCGATCAACAACGCTTCCTGGTCGGTGTATTGCTGGCCGCGGGGTTCTTCCTGATCGAGGCCGGGGTGGCAGAAATTTACCTAGCACGTGATGCCCAATGCCAAGCTATGATAAAAAATTTTAGGATCGGGTTTGGTTCACAGGATTTCTGCACGCCGGAGTGGGTGGTGTTTATGTTGAGCGCGATATCGCGAGGGGTTGTAGGTCTGCTGTGGCCGAAGGCCCCATCGATTTTGGCGTGGTTATCCATGGGTGGGTTTTATGCGTTGGTAGGTGGGGGATGCGGGCAGATGTCGCCCCGATGGGGGGTTGCAATATATTTGGCGGGGCACATTTCGCTGGTGGCGATCCTGGCTGGTTTGGGTTACTTGTCGCAATTCATCGGGTGATATCGTTTACTTTCCACAATTTTTTCGTTCACCTCTTTGTTTTTTATAACGACAGAGAATCCCTTAGATTCTTCGAATTCCAGAGTGACATCATAGGGATTCCTCGCCGCATTGCGGCTCGGAATGACATTAATGGGGAGGGGTCTCCTCCGGAGCATCGTTAGGGAATGATGTTAGTAGCGTGGAGACTCCTCGCAGCATTGCGGCTCGGAGTGACATTAATGGGGAGGGATCTCCTACGGAGCATCGTTAGGGAATCAAGTTAGTAGCATAGAGACTCCTTGCAGCATAGCTGCTCGGAGTGACATTAATGGGGAGGGATCTCCTCCGGAGCATCGTTAGGGAATGATGTCAGTAGCATAGAGACTCCTCGCCGCATTGCGGCTCGGAATGACATTAATGGGGAGGGATCTCCACCGGATAATCGTCAGGGAAAGATGTTAGTAGCGTGGAGACAACTCACCCCAGTGCGGCACGGACAGACATTAATCGGGAGGGATATC
>JAUWHR010000034.1 GCA_030605795.1 Anaerolineae bacterium
TTATCTGGCTCCCGATCTGATAGGGCTTTGACGTTGATCGCCATCACATGGGGCAGGAGGCAGGCGCAAACTGCGCCATGAGGCGCGCGGAACATGCCACCGAAGGGTCCGGCAAAGCCGTGGACAGCCCCCAACCCTGCGTTGGCCAGGGCTAAACCTCCTAGCAGGCTGGCAAGAGCCATGTCCTCCCGTGCTTCTATGTCGTCCCCATTGTGGTAAGCGCGGCGCAGCGAGCGAGCAGCGCGTCTCATTCCCTCCCGGCATATGGCGTCGATTATTGGATTAGCCCGGCGTGATAGATAGGGCTCGATGAGCTGGGTCAGTGCGTCCAAGCCGGTGCTAGCTGTGACCGTCGGTGGCATGCTGCGGGTTAGCTCGGGATCGACCAACGCCAGGCGCGGCAACATATGTGGACTACGCAGGCTGACCTTTACCCGATGCTCAGGAGAAGCTAGTACGGCATTTCGGGTGACTTCGGCGCCGGTGCCGGCGGTTGTCGGGATGGCGATGTAGGGCGCCGAGGGTTGGATCAATGGTTTTCCACGGCCAATGACTTCAAGGAAGTCAAGTGGGTCGTCGCCATTGGTCAACAGGGCGGCGATGGCTTTGCCGGTGTCGAGAGGGCTGCCGCCGCCAAAGCCAATGATTAAGTCACAGGCCTCCTGGCGCGCCAGCCGCGTCCCCTGGTAAGCTGTTTCAACCGTCGGCTCGCCATCCACACTGAATGTGACCCATGTAATTTCCGTTTCAGCCAATAGATCAAGTAGTGGTGCGGCCCTAACCGTCGTGCGACCCATCACCACCAGGGCACGGCGACCCAGATCGGCGGCGATAGGTCCAATTTCCTTCAGCACGCCCGATCCGAAGAGAATCCGCCCGGCGGTAGCGAACTCGAAGCGCATGGTTTACCCCCAACCCTCTTCGTCAGGAAAGAGGTTAGTGTACTTCACGCTGCTGCGTGGCTCAGCCATCATCTCTGCCACCGTGTCGCGCCAGCGCTGGTAATGTTCGGTTTCCTTATGCTTAGCTGGATCCTCAGATGTTCGATAGACCTCGACTAAAACAAAGCGGGAGGGGTCATCCTGTCTCTGGATGACATCGAAACGCGCCACGCCTGGTTCTTGCACACTAAAGCGGGCGTTTTCAATCGATGCCTGCTTGAACGCTTCGACCGACTCTGGCTTGACGTGGACGTGAACATGGACGATGAACATGATGTTTCCTCCTTTGATGTCAACCGCTTTGGTTCATGGCGGCAGCGAGATAACCGATGATGGCAGAATGAGGTTCTGTTGTTGAGGCTATCAATTTCTCATCGGACTGTATTGGTTGGGCTTTCGATTTACACCCGTGGTAGCTCGATTTGCTGCTGCTTCTGGTATTTCCCCTTTTTATCGGCGTAGGAGGACCGGCATTCCTCGTCGGCCTCGAAAAATATGACCTGGGCAATGCCCTCATTTGAGTAGATCTTGGCCGGCAGGGGGGTGGTGTTGGAGATCTCCAGCGTGACGTAACCCTCCCACTCGGGTTCGAAGGGTGTTACGTTGACGATGATGCCGCAACGAGCGTACGTCGATTTACCGAGACAGATGGTGAGCACATTACGCGGTATGCGGAAATATTCTACCGTGCGAGTCAAGACAAATGAGTTAGGTGGGATGATGCACACCTCTCCCCTAAAATCGACCATCGATGATGGATCGAAGTTCTTTGGGTCGACGACCGCAGAATAAACGTTGGTAAAAATTTTGAACTCGTCGGCTACTCGAATATCGTAGCCGTAGGATGAGACACCGTATGAGATCACCCCGTCACGAACCTGATCTTCAACGAATGGTTCAATCATTCTGTGCTCTCGCGCCATTTTTATAATCCAGTGATCGGGCTTCAGCCCCATTACTCTCCTCCTGTGTCCTGAGATCTTCGATTCAACTGCCTCGCATGTCAGCCTGGACCGGGTTGCTTAGGGCGCCCAAGCCCTCGATATCGACCGTCACTTCATCGCCATCGACCAATGGCCCGACACCAGACGGTGTGCCGGTGAGGATCACGTCCCCAGGCTCGAGGGTCATCACCGACGAGATGAAAGCCACCAAATGACGAACAGTGAAGGTCATGTCCCGGGTAGAGCCCATCTGGCGCATCTGACCGTTGACCAAGCAGGTAATGAGAACATCGGCGGGATCGAACTCGGTTTCAACCCATGGACCAAGAGGGCAGAAGGTGTCGAAACCCTTACCCCGCGTCCACTGTCCATCGCGGTTTTGTAAATCTCGAGCGGTGACATCGTTTGCTGCTGTGAACCCCAATACGTGATCATTAGCCTCCTCGGGCCGAATCCATCGCCCTCGCTGACTGATGACTACTGCTAACTCGGCTTCGTGTTCTACGTGCTGCGACTGTGGTGGAAGCAGGATCGCCTGGCCAGGACCGATGACGGTGGTTGGTGGCTTGAGAAAGAGTAGAGGTAAGTCAGGCACCTCGGCATCATGCTCTGCAGCGTGGGTGGCGTAATTGCGACCGACGCAGACGATCTTGCTTGGGATCACCGGGGGGAGGATATGAACGCTTTCGAGCGGGAGTACTGCTTCCTCCCGCCGGAATTCGTCAAATGGTGAACCGTCCAACACCCCGATGCGATCGCCGGCTAACCAACCCCAGACCGGTGGTGCTTTCCGGTCTTTACAGAATCGCACGATGCGCATGAACACTCTCCAGCGAAGCTAATCCTACGAGCCTGGAAGATCTGCTCTTGGACAACGGTTGACCTAGGGCGACTCTGGAATCCGGAAGCTCTGCTTCCGGCGCAAGCAGAGCTTGCGCACTCCAAAGCGTTTCATCATCAATGTCTCGACCGGTTAAGGTTAGTTCCGCCATGACTCTGGAATCCGACCGCTCTGCTTCCGGAGCAATCAGAGCTTGCACACTCCAAAGCGATTCATCATCAATGTCTCGACCGGTCAAGGTTAGTTCCGTCATAACTCTGGAATCCGGAAGCTCTGCTTCCGGAGCAAGCAGAGCTTGCGCACTCCAAAGCGTTTCATCATCAATGTCTCGCCCGGGCCAGGTTTGTTCCGCCGTGACTCTGGAATCCGACCGCTCTGCTTCCGGGGCAAGCAGAGCTTGTGCACAACGGGGCAATTCGGTGGCAGTTAATCCTGGGAAACATTCCTTGCTAGGCATGACCCTAAGCCTTACGCGCCCAGGCTAGATCGTAGGTGACCTGCCAAGGGTATACTGTAATGTTTTGAAGTCCAAGGCTTTTAAGCAATTGGGGAAAGTCATCTCGCCGGAAGGTCCGTCCCAGGATCAAAGGGGCTTCTCGGCCAACGCGGTTGGTTACCAGGAGCCAACCTCCCGGGCATAGCACGCGGACCATCTCAGTCAATGTTACCAGAGGTTTGGGCGTGAATTCGAGCATTTCCAGACTAGCAACTATATCGAACGATCCCTCAGCAAAAGGTAGAGGCACCGACCATGCCTGTACCCAAGTTGTACTACCCGGCGGAGTCAGCCGGCGACCCATCGCCAACATGCGCTTTGATGGTTCGATACTGGTCACGGTCCCCTGGAATGTAAGCAAAGGGTACAGGGTGCGGGCGATACGGCCGGTACCAGCGCCAATGTCAAGCATGCGGGGGTTTTCCATTCCGGAGGCGACAGCGGCGAGAGGTTCACCCAGGAAGCTGCGCTCCCATATGGGATCGAACTGCTTGATTTTATCATAGCGGAATGCTGCCAGGTCGTATAGCCAGACGACGAAGTTTCGACCGAGGTGAGCACCTTCACAGATCAATAGTTCCCAGATGGTTAAGCCTAATAATAGGCCGGTGGCAAGAAAGAAGATCCACATTTGCTAAGAAAAAACGCTGGCTCCCAGTCCAGCGTCGCTACTTTGCACACCGTTAGCAACCTGGTGAGAGCTGGAACGACTGATCATCAAGTCAGTTTTCCGCTGATCATGTCCTGGGTTATTCTTCGAACCCTCTCAGAAGCTTTCTCGAAAAGTCCGGGACGGGATTTGATTAGCATCTGCGCCAGAGCATAGACCATGCTTTCTAAAAGGATCTGTCCAATGCCGGGCTCAGGATTGGCGTGGGTGGTCAAGATCAGGTCAGCATGACGGGCGGCTTCTGAGGAAGGCGCGGCTAAGAGGGCAGCCGTACGAGACCCGGCTTTTCTGGCTTCAGCCAGGGCTTGGGCGACAAAAGGTGTCTCCTCATTAACCACTACTGCGATGATCAAATCACCTTTCCGGATGCCGGCGACTGCCCGGGCAAGTTCGGGGGGGCTGCCACCTGTGAGGTGGATGGTGTAGCCTACAGATTCGAGCCATGCCGCTAGGCTGCGAGCGGGTGGGAGAGCCAGCCCCTCGGCCATCACGATCACCCGTTCAGCCTCATCTAGAGCGGTGATCAATCCCTCGGCTGCCTTCACTGGGAAACCACGACGGGTGAGCTCCAGGCTGCGTGCCACCTCTTGTAGTGCGATTGCCGCGGCTTCTGCTGCTGTACCAGGTTCGGTTTTTAGCCCGATTAGTAATTCACGCTTGACTTTATTGCGGATCTCGCGTTGGAATTCAGGATAGCCGCGATAGCCAAGGTGTTGCGAGAAGCGGACAACGGTGGCCGGGTCGACATCGAGGACGTGGGCCAATTCGGTCGCGGTGAGAAATGCTGCCTGTGAATAGGAGTCAAGCAGGAAGTCAGCCAGACGGGCAAAACTTGGTGAAAGTCCGGGACGTGCATCGCGGATCCGAGTTTCATAGGAAGTCATTACATCTCTCCCTTTTCCCGGCGCCGACCCCTTGCCGGTGTCTATCGGTGACAACTCAAACGGCATGAACGGGGGCAATATAGCATAAGCGTCGAGGACGGGCAAAGTGGGGAATCCAGGATCCGTAGATGCTTGGTTACCAGGCTTATCGATTGTATTGAAGAAACCGATTTGATCGAGTGCCTCACTAAAAGTGACTACATCGGTAGAGTTTATGGCTGGTGCTTATGTGCGACAGAGAGGCACCTCAGAAGTAAGTTATGAAAGATAACCTTTTCTTTACAAAGGCACTTTATAGCTTCGCTATTACTTCTACGAGTTAATCAGCGCAGGTGTATTCTGAATGTTGATCTTATGAGTGTAAACTGTATACACTCCAGTGAGGTGTTAGGATGCCGAGGATTTCTTTATATATTTGATTGACAAGTTATGAGACAATGAATTGTTTAGACCAGTTCAAGCAATATTGCTTCGTTTTTCTGATGGAAGCAGATATAAAGGCTATCGAATATCCCCTCGCGACCAATTAAGTTTTCAGGGACATTCTCCTTAAACAGTACCTCACATGAAGTGGGTGAAGGCATGGGTGCCATTTGAAGTTGAAGCTTATGTTGATATGCTGTTGATTTGGACCCTTCAATTCCTGATACATCTGCCGCAGTCCCTTGAGACCAATCTATTCCAAGAGTCTCGGCAACTTCTGGCTTGAACACACACACATCGGCACCGCTATCGATAATACCAAGAACCGTAATTGAGGTACCATCAGGAGCGATAAGCTTTATTGGCGAATAAGGTCGTTTGGGCAATCCTAAGAAAGAAAGATATTTAATTTGGTAAGAGAAATTAATACTAGTCATACCACCAATACTTTCTCAAGATCTTCAGTAGTTGGTACTTCAAAAAGGAATGGCTCTACTACACCTTCCAATCTGGCTTGCTCAGCGGCTTCTCGCATATTTTTTCCGATACCAACGATTCCATTAGAGGAGAGTGCAATCCAATTACCTCTATAGTGAAGTATTTCTTCATAATATTTGTCAACCCAATCCAGTTCTTCATGCACGACCATTTTAATATCCTTAATCGCATCATCAAGAAGAACTTGTTCGCGAGGCCGTTCTTCCACATGAATTGTCCTACTATATGCATCAATAGTCTCTGCATATATTGTCACTGGATCGTAAACAGCATGAGTTGAGGGCCAATCAATTGAATGGAGGTCCTCAGGTATCCCATGGATGTGAACCGAGGTGGATAATAATCCCTTTGGGATGGCTCCAGAAGTAAGATGGACCTTCCACCGCATCTTTGGAGTAATGTGAGTCGAACCTTCTTGAGATGATATCCAATGGATAGAACGTATCCTATGAGATAGATCTTTCATACCTTTTTGACACGCGCTAAGAAGATAATTAATTGCTTTGATTTGTTGTTCGCGATTTACTTCTTCAGTTCCTCTGGTGATTGCTGCGATCATTTTAATAATTTGATCTTGTGCCTTCTCTTCTGGCATTGATTGAGGCAACTCAGGAGGTAGAAGCCAAGGTAGGCATACCTCACCAAGAGCTTTTTCCTTATACTGGAGAATTGTTTTCATCTTAGGCATAAGATTCGATTTCCAATGACTTATTTTGAAGTCATGAAAAGATTAGAGATTGAGATTATTGAATCAAGAGCAGTCATAATTTCACTTGGCTGAGGTTTACAAATAATCGGCATGGTGATTGTTAAATCTATTTCTTCTTCCGTTGGCATGTCAACAATTACAGAATACATCCTTTGACCGTCCTCAGAAGTCTTTACTAGACGCATTCCCCAAATCTCATCATACGAAGATATTTGGTTAGAACCTAGTTTAATCGGGATTGGTAAAGAAGGATTAAAGAATTCAGATGGATATGAGAATGTGGTTCTTGTACGATAATCAATTTCCTTAACTAACCTGGCAATCTTATCTAATGCATTTTCTGGCCTTAATATTGCTTTCGGTGGTGTGGGTAATGCGCTACGAACGTCGTACTGTATCTGAACAGCCGCATTTTCAGTTTCTCCAACCATACTTAGCATCAAAACAATACTATGCTTGACTTTTGAACGACTATAGATATCTACATAGACAATTGGATAATCACCACCCATCGTTTCACGGTATTCATCAAATTCACTGCGAAAATCCGATAGATTTACGCTGAACTCACCAATAAACAATATCGAATCGACCCGATCTTTTACTAGATTCCTTCTCATCTTATCGATGTCCATTGATTGAAAACATTCTGAGTTCGGAAGATTTTATGTACACAGAGTATATCATCAAAAAGTATAATTTCCTAATAGGATAACTATCTTAGTACACTCGGCGACATAACAAGTGTTTCTTTGGAAAAATTCTACATATCCCACTCAAAGGGAGATGCAAATAAACCATATTTACCGAAACCGTCACAATCTAACCAATACGTTTAGTGTATCCGAAAGACACCGATAAATCAGTACGCCCCAAATCGGAGGGATTTCGAGCTGTATAGGCTCAAAGGCAGCTATGGAGCCGTGGGGCATGCTTTGATATAACCAGCATCATCCACAATTAATTCTCTACATCCACCTCCGCATGATCCTACTATTCCGGATATATCAATATACATATCCGGTCTAAGTTCTGGGTAGGCCGAATAAGATTCGACTCCAAAATCCGTATTGACTAATAAGAATTTGCAATAGGCAATATTACAAAATGCGATTTGGTTATGGGTACGACCACTAACGCATATTCTCTCACCCAATTGAAAGTTACAGAGATTTATGGTTGAAGCATCTTGGCACATACAGTTAGACGTGGGTTGAGGAGTGGACCCGCTAAATAGGTGGTCCACATTAAAGGTGCCAGAATTAATAAGTATGTAACCAATGACGAGAACCCCCAGGGCAAGCAATAGCAACCCTCAGAAGATATCACGTGCTCGCTGCCATAAGGCGATAAGGATTGCGGCGACTACGCCCCAAATAATCCAATTAGTAATAAAGTGAAAAGCAAAATCCTGTAGCCAAACCTGAAACACTTCAGGTGATTCAGAAACGTATGTCAATTTTCCAAGTCTAGGGACAGAAGCAAGAACTGCAAGGAGAAGACCAATGAGGACAGCACGCCCGAAAATTGGTGCTGGTTTTTCCTCTACTACTTCATCGCCAAGTTGGGCTTTCTCCATAGTTGGTTGAATTTCTTCAATAGTAAAAGCAGCCAGGGTTTCCCCGTTGGCAGTTGAATCATCAGAGATACTTGGTGTCCGAAGTTCCCGTCCACAATAACGACAGACAACTGCCTCAATGCGAATCCATTCAGCGCAGTAAGGACAGTTCTTGCGATCTTCAGGTGGAAGCTCAGTGTCTATCTCGCGGCCGCAATAGCGGCACACAACAGCTTTATCTTGGATTTCTTCAGCACAATACGGGCATTTCTTCAAGGGAAGTCCCCCAAGGGGCTTGATATCATGAGTCTATAAGATATTGGGTGGAGTTACAACAGGGAAAACAGTACCTTCAACCTGAGGGGTTTGGGTGTCCTAGATATGCTCGCAAGGGAAGACTAATTGATTTTCTGCTGGAATGGCAACGGTGTCAAACCGATCCAGATGCCCACGTGGGAATGGCGGTATTCTCAAGCCATTTTAGAGACCTCTGACAACATTATCTTTGCTAAGGAAGTCAAATCGGTTCCCTCTATCCACAGCTGAAAGAGGTTAATATTTCTTAACTACACTACTGGGTATATTCATAATGGTTATCGTGCCGTTCCCCCTCCGTTCTTGATTATCGCGCGTTTACCTCTTTCCTCAATTTTATAGATACCACGTGCCAATAATTGAGCGGCTTATGATTGATAGATAATCTATTTCAAATCCTGGCACCAGGCTTATCTAATGGGCTTCTATGGACGAAAGTCATTGGAGTGGACGGCATCTGTTTAATTGTCATCCTGAGCGAGGCGAACGATCTCGTTTTCCGTATTGGAATACCGTTTTCTCCTAACAACGAGATTCTCACCCTTCGGGTACAATGTCCCACCTGGCGGTGCTCAGAATGACACCTTCTGGTGTTCCGTATCAACCGCGGGTATCCCTTCTACTGCGCAAAGAGAGAACACCGTAGAATTGGGGAAGCGCGTTGACCGTCAAGCAGGTGGCGGCTATAATCATAGCTGCGGGCGGATAGCTCAGTTGGTAAGAGCGCTTCTCTTACACAGAAGAGGTCGCAGGTTCGAGTCCTGTTCCGCCCACTCTTTTACCCCCATATATGGGGGTTTTCCCTTATGTAGCCCTCCAGATGGGGGTGTCACGATTCTATTTTAATTAGGGGGTTCGTTTCGGGTGCAACTGGTGCAGTTTGACAGGTGTGACCAATTCATCGATCATCTCCGCTGCCTCTACCTGCATGCCGGGAATCAGGTGCCCGTATTTGTCCAATGTAATGGACGGTTTTGCATAACCTAGCCTTCGAGATACTACAATCAGCGGGATCCC
>JAUWHR010000045.1 GCA_030605795.1 Anaerolineae bacterium
TTCATAAAATAGAAAGGAGGTAATATCGGAAGGAAAGAGAAGACGAGTTCAGCTGTTGACAAGATTGATCTTGCCTATCAGCATGATTAATATTCACTAGGAGGAGCATAATGTATCACAGTAAGAAGTGGTTGCTAGCACTAGGTGTCATCATAGTTGCTAGCATGGTTTTGGCAGCTTGCGCGCCTGAAACGATCACGGTGATTGAGACCGTGATCGTCGCCGGCACCCCTCAGGTCGTCGAGGTGGAAGTAACGCCAGCACCGAAGTATCCGGAAGGCCCTTTGCCAGCGGCAGAGCTGATTCCCTGCCTACCGCTGCCTGAATTGGCTTATTCCGAAGGCGGCTCGCATATGGCCAAGATCATAACGACTGCTGAAACGAGCGCAGTCGAGGTAGCGCCCAGCGCCCCGGTCTTGAGCGAACCCCGTCAAGAGGCGGGCGTCATCTACAAGGTGGGCGTCTTTGAAGATGTAACCACGGTCAACTACTGGGGAGCCAACGGGCCGGATAATACCGTCTGGAACTCCTACATGTTGCCGCCGCGGCTAACAGCATACGGGCTCGCCGATAAGCGCTTTGACTTTGTACCGGTTCTTGCTGCAGATGTTGAACCCGGTGCCCTCACGCAGGAGGGTGACTTCTGGGTGGCCACGATCAACTTCCTGGACGACATCGAGTGGAGCGATGGTGAAGCTTTCACGGTCGACGACTGGATTTTTACCGCTGAAACAGTCGAGAAGTTTGGACTGATCTCCGGCAACTGGTCGAACTGGTACGACTTTAACTATATCGACCATATGGAAGCAGTGGATGACTACACCGTGAAGCTCGTCTTCCACACCAAGCCCGGCCTGGCCCGCTATCAGTATGGCATCTTAGGGTCTCCGATTCTGCCCGAGCACTTCTGGGCTCCGTTGCTAGTCGAAGCTGCGGCTGGAATCGATGCCCTGGCTGTGGATGCCAGTGATGAAGATGTGCTCACGGCACAGGCTGCGGCGCAGGATATAATGTTCGCCATTGTGCCGGAGGGAGAACCGATGGCTGGTTCGTTCGACTTCGGCAAATGGGAGGAAGGCGCCTTCTTACAGAACCCAGCAAGGGAAGACTACTACGATACGGGCACGGTGGTTACGTATTACGCCAACGGCGCCTATCAGGCAGAGCCTGGGTTCGTAATCGGCGATCCTACGGGCGACGTAGATCTTACGTTCGAGGTTGGCCCGTTCGTGGACACCGTGGTGTACTTCTACTACGGTTCGCAGGACGCGGCGGTTCTAGCCCTCCAGAACGGAGAGGTCGACGTCCTTATCAACCCGCTGGGGATGCAGCGTGGCTTGATGGACCGGGTGGAGGGTGACCCGAATCTTACAGTTGTGAAGAACAACGTTAATGGTTTCCGCTACTTGGCTTTCAACCACCGTCGACGCCCGATGAATGACTGCTCTTTCCGTCAGGCAGTTGCGGTCCTGATCGATAAAGAATTCGTGACTGGGACGATTCTGCAGGGTGTGGCCTTTCCGCTGTACTCATACGTGCCTGAGGCCAACGGCGCCTGGTACTACGACGATGTGCCGAAACTCGGTCAGGGCTTGACCCGCGAGGAGCGCACCAATCTAGCATTGGCGATCCTTGAGCAGGCTGGCTACACATGGGAAGACGACGTGAAGCCGGCATGGAACCCCGATGGTCGTCACGTTGATCCCGGTGGCCGGTTGATCATGCCTGATGGCACGCCATTGCCGCCGCTCACTTTGGTGTCACCTAGTGCCGGTTACGACCCGTTGCGCTCGACCTTCGCTGTGTGGATCGAATCGTGGCTGAACGAGTTCGGCATCCCAACGACGGCTCAACTAGCTGGCTTCAACGTGATCGTACCGATCATCTTCACCGAGCAGGACTTCGACATGTACGAGCTCGGCTGGAGCCTTAGTCTGTTCCCAGACTACCTGTATGACTTCTTCGCCGAGGAGCAGGCTGTACAGGATGGCAACAACGCCGCTGGCTACGTGAACCAGGCTTTCGAAGATCTTGCCAGAGCTCTGCTGGAATGCGATACCATTCCAACGTGCAAGGTTATCGCCGATGAAATCCAGCTCATGCTGGCGACGGAAGTCCCGTATGTCTTGCTGTTTGATACTGGGATCATCGAGGCTTATCGCGACGCAGCGATCGAGTTCCCATACACCGATGTTCTTAGTGGGCTCCAGTATATGCATCAGGGTGGTGGACCTATCCAGCAGACGGTCCATATCAAGTAATTAGGTTTCGAAATACCTTGGTGGAGTCAAATTGGGAGGGCAAGGGCTTGCCCCTGCCCTCCTATTTTTCAAATGCAGATCGGTTCTATCGACCTTCTGTCGTGCAAGCCCCTGGAGGTAGATTATGAGAAGATATATTGTTCGGCGCATAATACAGAACGTACTTACTTTTTTTCTGTTCCTGACTGTGGTTTATATTATGATGGACGCGCAGCCAGGGGATTATGCAAACATATATCTCCAAGATCCGAGGTTGACTCCGGATCAGCGAGAGATCCTCCGTTCGAGACTGGGGTTGGACAAGCCGGTCATGGAGCGTTATCTACTCTGGCTTAAAAGTTTCATCCAAGGTGACTTTGGGATCTCCTTTTCCAACTATCCTCGGCCAGTGATTGAAGTGATTGCCGAGCGAGCGCCACGTACACTGGTGCTGTTCTTAAGCGCTTCTGTCATGTCTTTCTATATGGGATTCGTCGCTGGCAAGATCCTGGCTTGGCGCAGGGGAGGGCTGCTAGAGTATGCAACGACGATCGGCGGCGTAGGTCTCTACACCATTTTCACACCTTGGTTTGCACTTATGATGATATGGATCTTTGCGTTCACCTTAGATATTTTCCCGATCGGAAAATTCATTAACCCCGTGATTTGGCTTCAAGCTCCGGTGGGGGCAAACTACGTTTTCTACCGTATGTTGTTGACTGCGCTGGTGGCTTCACTGGTGCTCTTCATGGTGCTGGTCTTTTCTAGACGAATCGAGCCGCGTAGGCGTAAACTCGCTCGATGGGGTGGGGCGGTCGTTGTGCTCTTGGGAATATTAGCTTTCTGGAGGTCGACGGGGGTGGGTGTCTATGCACTCGATATCCTCCGTCACCTTGCCCTACCAATCATGACTTTGACTTTAATATCTTTTGCTGGAACCATGCTGCTCACTCGCAATAGCATGCTGGAGACACTGCGCGAAGATTACATCATGGCCGCTCGTGCCAAGGGTCTGCCTGAGAAGGTGATTCGTGACAAGCACGCCGCCCGTAACGCCATGTTGCCGGTGATAACCAGTCTTGTGTTCAGCCTAGCTTTCGCTTTGGACGGAGGGGTGATCACTGAGTCGGTCTTCTCCTGGCCAGGCATGGGTAGGACGCTGCTGATTGCAGCCTCAACCGAGGATATCCCCATGGCTGTCGGCGCGCTTGTGTTCACCGGCACACTTGCTTTGACAGCACATCTTGTGGCTGACATCCTGTATGCCTATCTCGATCCTCGCATTCGATATGCGTAAATTAGATTGATAAAGGGGTCTATCTATGGCACAAGCAACGAAGACCATTGGCGGTCCGTCGCCAGAAAGTGTTGTTACACTGGAGATGCCAGTATGGCGGATCCGCTTGATGCTCTTGTGGAGAAGTCTCAGGGCAAATGCGGCGCTCTTTGCAGAGAACCCGATTGGCCTGGTCGGTTTGGCCATCATCTTTTTTTTCTTTTTGATGGCTTTAGCCCACCCGATCTTGATGGCGACGGTCTGGGATAGGAACGTCTACCATCCAGTGGTGGGAATCGATCAAACCATACCCTTTCATCCTTCGCCACCATCCCCAACCCATCTTCTTGGCACAGATCCGCTAGGCCGAGACATTCTAAGCCAATTAATGTGGAGCGCGAAGTCGGAGTTCTTTTTAGGCACAGTGGCAGCCCTGGTCACGCTTGTCATCGCGACCACTGTCGGTGCTGTGTCAGCCTTCTATGGCGGAATTGTGGATAGCCTCTTCATGCGCTTGGCAGATCTGATCATTATGACGCCGGTTGTGACCCTGCTGATCGTGCTCTCTACGCTGATGAATGTAACATTGATCGAATTGGCCTTTCTGGTTGGAATCTTATCTGGGTTCGGTGGAGCGACCATCATCATCAAGTCTCAGGCGTTAACGATCAAGGTGCGTACCTTCATCGAGGCGGCGCGAGTGGCTGGCGGCAGCAACACACATCTCATTGTAAAGCACATCATCCCCAACTTGCTGCCGTTGTCGTTCTTGTACATGATGTTCACTGTCACCAATGCCATCTTTTTGGAAGCAGTACTTTCTTTCTTTGGTCTGCTTAACATACGCATGTCGTGGGGGCTGATGATCCACACTACGGAATATTGTGGATACCTGCTCGACCTCAAGAGGTGGTGGTTGATATTTCCTGCTAGTCTATCGATAACATTTTTATGTGCCGCGTTTTACCTGGTAGGTCGCGCGCTTGACGAGATCGTCAATCCCCGTCTGCGAAGACGATGACAGTTCGCGGGCGAAATGCCGTGCTGAATTCGATGAATTTAGACCCTTTGGAGTACAAGCGTGGAAGAAAAAATTTTACGAGCGGAAGATCTTACAATGCACTACACCACCCGAGCAGGAGAGGTATCAGCGGTCGATAATGTTTACTTCTCGGTGGGAAAGGGCGAGTCGCTAGGGTTGGTGGGAGAGTCTGGTTGCGGTAAAACCTCTGTCGCCATTTCTATACTGAGGTTGTTGCCGGAGAACGCCGAAATAAAGGGTGGCCACGTATTCCTCGATGGCACCGACCTAATCTCCTTGGATGAGGAGGAGATGCGCAAAGTCCGCTGGGGGCGCATCTCGATGATCTTTCAGGCAGCGATGAACGCGCTCAACCCGGTGTACAAGGTTGGTGACCAGATCATCGAGGCGCTCGAGACGCATATGCCCTCCATGTCTGTTAAGGAGTCACGCGAGCGGGTAGAGGAACTATTCAGTTTGGTAGGCCTCGATCCCAAATTAATGGACCAATACCCCCATGAATACAGCGGCGGGATGCGCCAGCGGGCGGTGATCGCTATGGCTTTGTCCTGTAACCCAGATCTCATCATCGCTGACGAGCCTACCACTGCCCTAGACGTTATTGTGCAGGATAATCTGCTGCGGGAGATAATGGCTCTACAAGAACAGCTTGGCATGTCGATGATCTACATTTCGCATGATATCGCGGTCATTGCTGAGGTAAGCGAAAGAATCGGAGTGATGTACGCTGGCAGATTAGCTGAACTTGCTGACGCGGCTGAGATCTTTCACCGTCCGATCCACCCTTATACTTTTGGCTTAATGTCCGCGTTCCCTAGTATTGTGGGACCAAAACGAGAACTGACTATGCTCCCTGGTGAGCCGCCCGATCTGATTGATCCGCCGACCGGCTGCCGTTTTCACCCTCGCTGTCTATACTCTAAAGAGATCTGTGTTGAGCAGGCTCCGGAATTCAAGGATCATGGAGGGGGACACTTTGCAGCTTGCTGGTACCCATTGGAGGCCCGCGGATGACTACCCAAGAACCCCTGGTTAAAGTTGAGGGTTTGCAGAAACTTTTTCCACTAGCTGGTGGACTTTTCACTGAATCCCGTTCCGCGATCCACGCCGTGGACGGAATCAACTTCGTCATCCCTCCCGGTGAAAGCCTGGGTTTGGCCGGTGAGTCCGGTTCCGGCAAGACAACGACAGGCAAGCTCCTGGTGCGGTTGATTGATCCAACGGATGGCCATATCTATATAATGGGGGAAGGTGGTGAGGCAGACATCGCCCACCTTCGGGGGAAGGCTCTAAAAAGGTTCCGCCGTAATGTCCAGATGATTTTTCAGGACCCCTATGAGTCTCTCAACCCCCGGCGCACGGTTTTTGATACAGTTGCCGAACCTTTGGAGGTGCAAGGGGTTGGGAACGTCTTGGAGCGAGAGCAGCGAGTCGCTCAACTCATGGACGTGGTAGGCCTCAGCCCGCCGAAGACGTTTTTATTCCGTTTTCCCCACGAGTTGTCGGGAGGACAACGCCAGCGGGTTGCTATCGCGCGGGCTTTGATCATCGAGCCAACATTCGTAGTGGCAGATGAACCGACGTCGATGCTTGACGTTTCGATCCGCACCGGCATCATGAACCTGATGCAAGAGCTAGCGGATCGGTTGGGCGTGACTTACCTTTACATCACCCACGACTTGGCTGTGGCGCGCTACATGGTCGATCGTTTGGCCGTGATGTACTTGGGTAAGATTGTAGAGATGGGCGATATGGAAGAGGTATTGCATCATCCTTTGCATCCGTATACCAAGGCGCTGATATCGGCGGTGCCCGTGCCAGATCCTACGTTTGAGCGCGTTTTGCCCGACATCAAAGGGAGTATCGCCAAACCGATTGATCCGAAGTCGAGATGCCGTTTCTACGATCGATGTCCGATTAAAGAGAAGATCTGTGAGGGGAGCGATCACCCGAACCTGGAGGATAAGGGAGCAAAGCATTACATAGCTTGTTATCTCGTTTAATCCCCTTGAGTGTTCCTTAGTTACTTCCGAATTATTGAACTGTCATTTAACGGACCCAAGCTAATTGACACAGCCTACCCAGTTTGATGCCAGGACCCTTTGCTAACCGAGCGGGGGGTGGCCATGGGATGTATAAGGGGTACCGAGGCGGGTTATTTGGAGGATAGTAACGTCTATCGCAACCTGTACTGTTAGTGAGTACATTTTTTCCTTGCAGGGCCATCGGGCCCTGCTGGATTTTATATAAGGGGAGTGTTCAGTCTTCCTGGGTATAATATTGATGAATGATCCATCCCAGTCAAGCCCAGTCCAGTAAATCTGGACGAGCGGTCAAGCTGGATGGACGACTGGATGAACGATCCCGTCTCGCTCTGCTCGTGGGATGAACGATCCCGTCTCGCTCTGCTCGCGGGATGAACGATCTTCGGTGGTTGCGTGTTTTAGATGCATAAGGGTTCAATTGTTTTATATGGGCATAGGTAAAACTGTGATCTTCGTTTTTACACCGGGGTACGTCTCCTGTTCCTGCCCGGTTTCATTCTGGGCATAATGGTGAAGGTCGTCGGGACGTCTTATATTCCATGTACAAGTACATTACTCGCCGCCTCGTAAGGGCTCTCATAACCCTGATCGTATTTCAGACGATACTCTTCATGTTGATCCAGGCTTTACCTAGGGACTATGCGAGCCTGGTTAGAATATCACCCGCGCATCGGGATGCTATACGCGCCATGCTTGGGCTGGACCAGCCGGTTTGGAAGCAATACCTCAAGTGGATCGGACGATTTCTAGGAGGCGACCTGGGTTTCTCTTTTGCCTACCGTACCGTGCCGGTCAGCAGGATTTTGACCACAAGGGCACCGCGGACGTTGCTGCTATTTCTTCCGGCAGCCCTGGGGGGCTTTGCATTGGGTCTATGGCTCGGTAAGCACATCGCTTGGCGTCGTGGAAGCTGGCTGGAACTAGGAGCCACATTGGTTGGTACAGCCTCGTACACGTCATTTGCGCCATGGCTGGCCTTCATGATGATCAATGTATTTGCTCTGTCCTTGGGTTGGGCGCCTCCTGAGAATGTGGTTAACCCCAATGTTTGGATTCGGCAAAGGGTGTTACCTGAAACCGTCATCATCCGGTTATTTCAGACCATGGTTATGGTTGGTCTGCTGCTCTTGTTGTTGTGGCTAGTAACCCGGACAGCAGTCGCTCACTGCACCTATGCCCGTCTAGCTGGCGGCGGCCTCATCATCGGGGTGGTTATCCTCCTCTGGCTCCGTTCTGGCTGGATCCGGTTGGCGCTCGATATTCTCCATCATATGGTTTTGCCGTTGATGACGCTCATGCTGCTTTCGTTTGGCGAGACGATGTTGCTCATGCGAACGACGATGGTCGATGTGCTCGGCAGCGACCATGTGCTTACGGCCCGGGCTAAAGGCATTCCGGACGGCGCCATTCGTGACCGGCATGTTGCCCGCCTTGCGCTGCTTCCGGTCCTCACCCATTTCATCGTTCATTTACCGTTTGTGATCATCGGCAGCTTTGTCGTCGAAATGGTTTTCTCCTGGCGCGGCATGGGACAAGCGCTGTTTGATGCAGCAGATATGTATGATCTTCCGGTGTTGATGGGTATCCTATCTGTGTCTGGGGTGGTTATCCTGTTCGCCCATCTGGTGCTCGACGTTTTAAATGCCTGGCTGGATCCACGGGTGCGAGATGAACACTTTCAAGCGATGGCGGGTTAAGGAAGGGTCGGAGGATGAACCACGACAATGATATGCCGTTGTCAGGGTACCATGGAAAGGACCTCCACTGCACACAAGTTTCCCACATATACTGCAAACGTCCGCTGTTAGCCTGGCGTAGGGATTGGAGCTTGTTCATCAGTAACCCGGTCGGGCTGCTGGGCCTAGGCCTCATCGTGATTTTCGCCTTGATGGGACTGACACACTCGATCCTGCTCTCCACGGTCTGGGATCGGACAACGTACCATCCCATGGTTGGTTTCGACTACGATAACACGCCACATCCGAACCAACCCTCTTGGAAGCACCCGCTCGGCACAGATTCGATGGGGCGTG
The DNA here is from genome assembly GCA_030605795.1 of Anaerolineae bacterium. Classification (GTDB taxonomy): domain Bacteria; phylum Chloroflexota; class Anaerolineae; order Anaerolineales; family E44-bin32; genus DUEZ01. The sequence continues at coordinate 8,637 of JAUWHR010000045.1, forward strand.
ATGTGTTGAGCCAGCTGCTGTATTCATCCCGCACATCCTTCGGTGTTGGCTTGACAGCCAGCATTGTGGCTACTATCCTGGCAACAGCTGTCGGCGTGCTTTCAGTCTATTATGGCGGGAAGGTCGACACCCTTTTTATGGTCGTGGCTGATGCCTTCGTGCTTATGCCACCTCAGGTGGTCCTTCTAGTCGTGGGTCTGCTCATAGATATGGATTGGCTCCGGTTAGGTTTGGTCTATGGCGTCTTCGCCGGTCTGGGTACACTCGCACTCATTGCGAAGTCGCATGCGCTGTCGATCAGGGTAAAGCCCTATATTCAAGCAGCCCGGGTGGCTGGTGGAGGGGATTGGCACATCATACGCACGCATTTCTTGCCCAACATGCTCTCCCTCATTATCATGAATATGATGTTTACAGTGACCGGATCCGTGCTAATCGAGGCATTACTCTCCTTCTTTGGACGCACAAGGATCCGAATGAGTTGGGGGACGATGATCTGGTTCACACAATCGATCTTTCGGCTGTCTCCGTTTGGCGAGCAGTGGCATGTTATCCTCCCCCCCGCGTTCGCCATCATGCTTTTCTGCGGTGCGTTCTATATGGTTGGCCGAGCATTGGATAGTGTAGTCAACCCCCGCCTTGCTCAACGATAGAATAAGCTGGGTAAAGGTATCGAATAGCCTCCATAGGCTTGGTTGGTTCGGGTCATTATTAATGGCACCTTACCTGTCATAACCTCGGTGCCGCAACCTCGCTCTTATCCATACCAGTTACAGTCGCCACCGCAACTGTCTCCATGTTCTAATCAGCTCTGGTTTAACAGCATCACGCGGTTTGTGTGGACTGTAGCTTATCTGCACGTAGTTCTCGGTCAGAAATTTCACTTCACCAGCAGCAGGAACCAAAGCGCGTCCCCAGCGAGTCTCTCTAGCCGTAGGCGTCACACACTTGACGAGAGCCTCAGAAAGTTCATAAGCTGTATCTCCATTGTGGATGGGGGCCCGCAGGCGCTTACCGTGGCGTCGCAACTGGTGGAAAATCTTCGTCGCGACTCCCGCCGTGGATAAATGTATAAGGCGCCAGCGGTCAATGACTAACCAGGCCACACCTCCCGACGCCAGACCAGCGAGGCTAACCAACATCAGCAATTACCAGTTTCGGTCCTGCTCAGCGCTCCTTATTTCTACCCCTGGCCGCTCTAGACGCAATTCGACTTCGGTCTGAGCTTCGCTCAGATGCCGGAGTTTACCCCTTCGGCAAACTCAGGACAATGCCTGAGCGGTTATCATAAGAACCTCAGCAGAACCTGCCACAGCCTGCTGAAGATATCAGGATTAGCTCATACGAGGTAAGTCGAAGGGCTCAGGATGCAAATATAAAGTGGTTGCACTCTGTGCAGAACCACTCGACATAGCCTATCCTTTCGACGGAGACGAAGGTCCCGAGCAATGTCGAGGGTTAGGGACGAAACCTGAGTGTTGCCAAAAGACTCGAAATAAACTCCGCGCAGTCGAAGTTCGCTACCGCGTATGCACCGTCAAGGGACGATTGCCAATCTCTGAGCCTATGTTAGAATTCAAAATATGAGCATCCCGCGCATCCTATTGGTGGATGATCAGCGCGAAGTCAGTCGCATGCTTCGTTCGAGTCTGGAGCTCTCCGGTCGGGACTACGTAGTCGTGGATGTACCCTCCGGGGAGGAAGCTTTGCTTGAACTCGGCCGCGGTCCGGTCGATCTGCTGGTGACTGATCTACGGCTGCCGGGCATTTCCGGATTGGAGTTGGTGGAGAAGGTTCGCCAACTCAACCCGGATGCACGTGCGATTCTAATCACCGGGCACCCTTCTGAGGAGGCACAATCGCAGGCAGATAATCTCGGAGTGGTTGCATTCCTGCAAAAGCCAATCGGCACCAGTATCTTTCTTGAAGCAGTTGATCATGCTATCAGGTTAAGGGGTCCCGCGGGCTCACCGGTGCACGTTCATAAGGAGGCAAAGTCGCGCATCGCTGATCGCCTGGGTGCTGTTCGGCGTGAACTAGGCGCAAAGGCAGCTATCCTAATCGACGACCGCAGCGAAGTAATCGTTCAGGCCGGAGACCTGATAGATCTTGACCTGGAAGCCGCTATTCCATCGCTGATGGCCGCATTCAGCGCTGGGCTCAAGGTCAGCAGCTTGACGGGAGCCCTGCTGCCTGGCAACTTACAATACTTCGATGGAGATACGCATGACCTTTACCTGACTAATGTGGGTTCGTTCTATGCCTTGCTGTTTGTCTTTCGCGGGAAACATGGAGTCGGGCAAATGGGGGCTGTTGTGCACTATGGACGCCGGGCAGCTGAGGATATTATGGATATACTTTCTGCTCTAGGTGAAACTGATGCCGTCGAGTATGACCAAGGTGAGGAGCAGGTAACTAAGGTGGAGTGGATTGAGCGTGCAGGTCAGTCCTCCGCGCAGGCTAAGGAGGGGGGAGTAGATCCCGCTGGGGAGGAGAGTCGGGAACCATCAAAAGCCGAGGGGGACAATGAAGGGCAAGATATAGATATTACCGACCAAGATGTTAAGCGCGAAGACGCGGAACAGTTCTGGGATCAGGCAGTATCAGACTCACCAGCTTTGAAAAAGTCAGAGGGTGATATTCTTACCTATGAAGAGGCGCGCGATCAGGGTTTACTAACTGACCAGGCTGACGATGAACCCTCGGAGGAAGGGAGGTTAGGAGGTTGAGTTTTTTTAAAGCGGGTTTGACCTCAACCAAAAGGGGGATCATCAACGACCAGTCATTCTGATTAGCAGGAGCCAAGTAGCAATTCCGCGTCAAGCATCATTCTAAGCATATGATACAATTCAACCTGCCCATCCTGGATACGGGGCCATTGGGGCGTGGTGTAACGGCAGCACACCGGACTTTGGATCCGTGAATCCAGGTTCGAATCCTGGCGCCCCAGCCTGAATTCTGATTAATGAATTAACTATCTGTGCAAGACGACGATCCTCCACTAGCTTCTCTCCAGCAACCTTTGAGGTATTATGCTTGGGCAATCCTAAAGGGCAATTAAAGATCCATTTCGGATTGCTTGAGGCGGTATGCATTGTGACGATCTACTGATCTTGGGTTCTCCCTTACCCCAGGGGGGTGTCTTGCGTCAATGAGTTGAACACATCTCGGAGACATTTTGGGTGATTTTGTCTACCATTTGGTGTCCTCCTAGACGCCGAGGAGAAGACGATGAAAATTGAGGCTGTGATCCTGGCTGCTGGCTTGGGAACACGAATGGAATCCAAACTTCCAAAGGTACTTCACCTACTTGGTGGTCGTCCGTTGATCGCATGGACTGGGGCGGCTTGCCAGGAAGCCACCAACCGCAGGCCGTATGTTGTGATTGGACCTGATGCGGAAAAAATCCGACATGTGGCGAGCGCGGAGGTCAACTTCGTCGAGCAAGTCGAACGACTAGGGACCGGTCATGCCCTACTCCAAGTGGCTGATCAACTGCGTGGCAAGTCCAACCTGGTGTTGGTTGTAAATGCAGATTTACCGCTTCTGCGACCGGAATCACTGCGATGCTTGATTGAACAGCAAGAGAGCAATCCAGGCCCATTCACTCTTATGTCAGCCATTTCGGAACTATCGCGCGGCTTCGGTCGAGTTGAACGGGACCGGGATGGACTTGTGGTAGGGATTATCGAGCAGGCGCATGCCACCCCTGAGCAACTCACCATTAGTGAGCTGAATGTGGGGGCCTACTGTTATCAGGCCGATTGGCTCTGGGATCATCTCCCTAAATTGCCACTTTCCCCCAAGGGAGAGTATTACTTGACCGATCTAGTGGCGATGGCAGTTGCCGAGGGTGGGGAGGTGTCGGTCAGCTCGGTAGAGGACCTGGATGAGATCATTGGCATCAACACCTGTGAACATCTGGCGCAGGCCGAGGCTGCTCTTCGAAGACGGATCAACCGGGGTTGGATGCTGGCTGGCGTGAGCATGCTCGACCCGGAGTCCACATATATTGGTCCGGAGGTTCAGTTGGGGTCGGACACTGTCTTGCTACCCAACACTCACATTGAGGGTCGTACGATTGTCGGAGTGTCCTGCCGGCTAGGTCCAAATACGGTTGTGCGCGATTCGACGATTGGCGATTATTGTCGGGTGGAAGTCTCGGTGGTAGAAGGAGCGATTTTAGAAGATGAGGTGGATGTCGGTCCTTTTGCTCATCTCCGCCGAGGAGCTTACTTGGGGCGAGGTGTCCATATGGGCAACTTCGGCGAGGTTAAGGACAGCACACTGGGGCCTGGTGTGAAAATGGGTCATTTTTCTTATGTCGGAGACGCCACGATTGGTGAGGGGGCTAACATTGGGGCTGGCACAGTCACCTGTAATTACGATGGCGAGCGTAAGTACAAAACCGAGATCGGGCCGGGCGCCTTTATCGGCAGTGACACGATGCTTGTGGCGCCGGTGAGGGTAGGGCGCGGTGCACGCACCGGCGCGGGTGCGGTTGTTACCCGCGACGTACCCGACGGGAGCGTGGCGGTAGGGGTTCCGGCACGGGTCATACGGAAGGTGAAGAAAAATGATTGAGTTGTTCACTGGGCGGGTTTGTCTATGAACAACTGGGCAAGGCGCCCTTACCAGGCGAGGTGGTAGAGGTGGGTGGATCGCAGCTTGTGGTTGAGGAAGTAAGCGGTCGGCGTACCCGCGGTGTCGAAAGTCCTCCGACGGAGAATGAGAGAAATGGAAATCACCACGCAACAGCGTAATGAACTTATCAACCGTGCTTTGGAAGCGCGTAGGTTTGCCTATGCACCGTACTCGGGATACACCGTTGGCGCGGCGCTGCTTTCGATATCGGGAGAGATCTACCATGGCGTAAATATCGAAAACGCTGCCTATCCCACCAGTATGTGCGCTGAGCGGACGGCGGTCTTCAAGGCGGTGTCAAACGGTGAACTTGCTTTCTCGGCCATCGCCATCGCTACCGAGAATGGCGGCTCACCCTGTGGCGCCTGTCGTCAGGTCCTTTCGGAGTTTGGGCTGGAGACATTGGTGCTGGTGGTTGATAACCAAGGGGAGGTAACTTTAGAGACGACAGTCGGCAACTTGTTACCGGAAGCTTTTAGTCCATCGGATTTAACACGCGGATAATTGACCCCTTTTCCTCTCCAAGGTGGATATTACAGTTCAGGTTTGCTTGAAGTTAGGGGCGTTCAATTGAACGCCCCGATTTTGCGCCTTAATCGTCTCTTGCGCTAACCGACGACCGGGTTCATTGCAGAATGCATTGATCATATCGGTCAAATCGTTGAACTTTTGTTACGACGAAATTCCATAATGTGACTGCACTGAAAAATACCCAGCGCGAGAAGGGGAATGGTATGAGTGGGGAGTGGGCTTTGCCAACACCTCACATATATCACCTTTTCCTGCTGGCGGTTGTTGCTTTCAGTAGAATCATGACATCGATTGGTGAAGATCACAGCAGGGGCGGCTGCTTATGACGCCCCCGCTGTATATCCGGTGGGTTAAGCATCCAGAACATATTACTTATCAGTGCTGGAAAGATGGGTGATAGAGACTTTCACTCTATGTCGATTTTATCAGTGAGGTCCATGAACATGTATGGCCTCCGGTATTCGGAATAATAAATCTTGTCCGGTAGCAACTCATAGCCGCCGCCGAAGTAATGATTGAAAACCACCCTGAAGGAGTTCACCGGTGTGATTGTGGGATATAACAGCGTTGCGCCAGCATCGGGCAGATAATAGGCGTTCAGAATCGTCATCCGCTGCTGAACATATGAGACGGTAGAGCTCTTTCCATCTGGGCCATGGTCGGACTGGAGAATGATGATTGGAGGGGTTTTTGATTTCGTCAGGATGGCGTCAATCACCTCCTGCAATCGACTGTTGATATAGATCAACTGCTCTCGGTAACCTTCAAGGTATTTCTCTGCGCTCTCCGGTTCGTCGCTGGCAAATGTGAACCCTAGTGTGAAAGTCTGATCTGGTATCAAAAGCTGGCCATTCCGGCCAAAGACAAACGGCGGGTGGGGTGAGATGATGTGAGCGAATACAAATTTAGGCCCCTCGAGATCGGGCAGTTCTTCCAGATGTTCAAAGATGTTGAGAATCTTGGACTGGTGTAGACGGTAGGGGTATTTCAGGTCTGGAAAGAAGCGTGGAAGAGCGACCGATGTATCGGTAAGGATCAGACCGGCAGAGGTTCGGATCAGCATCCCCTCGAAGGAATTGGCTGCGCCCAGCCTGACAAGTTCGTCCGCCGACCCGGCGTTGAAGTAGATGTCGGCGTCCAGGATTTCGGTTCCGCGCAGCCCTGTAGAAAATGCTACGCTCTTGTAGCCGAGGTCTTCAAAGTTCCTGTGGGTTTGACTGTGTTGCAACAAGTTCCATAGTTGGGCGCGGTTGGTGCTTTCCGTATCGACTTCGTTGATCAGGTTCTGTATGTAATCGAAGTTTAAAGATGAGGTTATGGATAGAGATGACTGTGCATAGTTGGATCGACTGCCATCGGCAATGTAGAAACCCGCATTCGTAAGGTACTCGATGAAAGGTGTGTTGTCGTAGTGGAAGACCTCTTCGAGGATGTCGGCCCTGGCGTATGCGTCGACGATGATGTAGTAGACGTCTGGTGGTTCCTCACCCTCCGGGATGCTGAGTTGATTGCTTGGATCGTGTTGGACTGCCGTCACCGGCGACAGGTTGGTGGTAAATTGAAACTGGTAGGCGGCTATTGTGTAAAGGGGGAGGATGAGGGATGCGATCGCCACGACGTTCAGGAAGGAATTGGCGATCTGGAGCCTTGCTCGCGTTCGTAGGATCCACCAACTACCCGCGACGGTTAGCGTGATCCACAGCGGGATCAGGTAACGGTGGCGCCCGATGGCAAAACCCAGGTCGACGGATCGCAGGAGCGAGTAGACATGGCCGTAGGAGAAGAAGGACAACACGAAGAGCGTAAAAATCAGGCTGGCTTTGTCCCAGTATTTGATGAGCAACCTTATGGAGAGCAGGAGTATGACGGTGCTGATGAGCACGACCAGTAGCGATCTCACTGCATCCGATACAGGGATCCAGTTGATATTGTGTGCCAGGAGGGCGAGGACTGGATAGACAGCAAATAACAGGGGATGAACAATAAGAATTCGTTTCATTTTTTATAGTTTTGGGTTATTTGAGGCAATTTTACTGGATTTGGATTGGAATTTCATTGATACTTCATCCTTGGTTGTCGTTCTCGTCGGTTATTTAGATGCGGTCATATTTTATAGCATTCACAGAAACAAGACAAAATAAGGATTATGTCTGGGCTAGACTGTCCTGCATCATCGTACCCTACATCCTGCGCTTGTACCAGCACTGGTATAATCCCAGCATGTCCTCCCGAGAACGAGTATATCGCACCGAGGCGGTTGTGTTGCGTCGGCAGGATCTGGGTGAGGCGGATCGCCTGCTGGCGGTCTACTCCTTGGATCGCGGTAAACTACGCCTGATAGCCAAGGGGGTGCGACGCCCGCGCTCACGTAAGGCAGGTCACTTGGAGCCATTCACCCGGGTGCAATTACTGTTGGCGCGCGGCCGCGAATTGGATATCATCACCCAGGCTGAAGCGATCGAGATGTACTCTGGTGTGCGAGAAGACTTGATTCACCTCGGTCAGGCAGCGTATGTAGTCGAACTATTGGACCGTTTCACCGTCGAGCGCGAGGCGAATCAGGCGCTGTATCACCTGCTGGTCCGCACGCTTGAGCGCCTAGTCGCAGGTGTGGAGCCGACAGCGGTCATCCGTTACTATGAATTACGACTGCTTGATCAGATTGGCTACCGCCCTGAATTGTACCGCTGCTTAGGTTGTGGTGCTGAGGTGCGTCCCCAGGATCAGTTCTTCTCACCGGCTGAGGGTGGAGTACTCTGTCCTGACTGCGGTCCGGGACGAAAGGATGCTCAGCGCATCTCTCTCGCCGCGCTCAAGGTTTTGCGTCATTACCAACGCAGCACCTTTGATGTCGCGACATCGGCGCGGATACGACCGCAGGTCTTCGCCGAAATCGAACAGGTGATGGAGGACTATATGAGTTATCTCCTGGAGCGTAAACTAAATACCCCTGCATTTCTTCGGCGTGTGCGTCGGATGATGCATGAGAGACTCAAGCCTGACACCGTTGTCTAAAAGAATACCTGAGGGATTGATCTTGTCAAAAAAGCCACTAATCACTCTGCAATCCGTGATCCTGACACTGCAGCAATATTGGGCTGACCAGGGTTGCGTGATCTGGCAACCATACCACACGGAAGTCGGGGCTGGAACTATGAACCCGGCGACCTTTCTACGTGTCCTCGGTCCGGAACCATGGTGGGTGGCTTATGTTGAACCCTCCATCCGACCCACCGACGGCCGTTATGGTGAGAACCCCAACCGGTGGCAACATTTTTACCAGTTTCAGGTGATCTTGAAGCCAGATCCAGGTGACCCGCAGGAACGCTATCTTAAATCGCTGGTGGCGCTTGGTATCGATCCTAGCGAGCACGACATCCGTTTTGTAGAAGACAACTGGGTAGCCCCAGCGCTGGGCGCCTGGGGTTTAGGCTGGGAGGTCTGGCTGGATGGGCAGGAGATCACTCAGTTCACTTATTTTCAGCAAGCAGGCGGACAGACGCTCGACCCGGTATCGGTTGAGATAACCTACGGTCTGGAACGAATCTTGCTAGCTGTACAGGGGGTGGATAGCTTTATCGACATCCAGTGGAACGAGCAACTCACCTATGGCGACATTTATTTAAAGGCTGAGCAAGAGCACAGCCGTTACAATTTTGAGGTGGCAGATATCGAGCGGCTACGGGTTATGTATGACGAGTTTGAGGCGGAAGCTGAGGGTTGCTTGGCAGCTGATTTAGTGCTTCCTGCGCATGATTACGTTCTTAAATGCTCCCACACCTTCAATCTTCTCAACGCACGCGGCGCGGTTGGGGTCACCGAGCGAGCCGCTCTCTTCGGTCGCATGCGGGATCTGGCACGACAGGTTGCCGAAGCTTACCTGGCCGAGCGTGAAGCGTTGGGATATCCATGGCGAGAATATTGGCAAATCTTTACGCCCGAGTTGCCTCAGGTGCGTGAGGAAATCCCGCCTCCCGAAGCACCGGCACCCTTCCTGTTGGAAATCGGCACCGAAGAGCTGCCGGCGGGTGATCTAGACACTGCTTTGGAGCAGTTGCCCAAGCTGGTTGATCAGATGCTGGTTGATAGCCGGCTTGATCATGGGCAGGTTCGGGTAATGGGCACCCTACGAAGGCTGGTGGTCTATGTTGATGACCTAGCTCCTATGCAGACAGAGCAGGTAACGCTGGTGAAGGGGCCACCGGCTGATCGCGCCTTCGACGACGAGGGTAATCCCACGCCTGCGGCGGAAGGCTTTGCTCGTAGCAAAGGGGTCTCGGTGGAAGAGCTGGAGGTAATTGAGCAGGATGGTGGACGGTATGTAGTAGCCGAGGTCCGCCAGCCAAGTCTGCCGGCCGATGAGGTGTTGTGCGAGATGCTTTCCGCCTTAATCGCCAATGTGGTTTTTGAGAAATCCATGCGATGGAATCAGACCGGAGTGATCTTTTCCCGCCCGATCCGGTGGCTTCTGGCGCTCCACGGGGAGCATGTTGTTCCATTTGAGTATGCTGGGCTGAGGACTGGTCGTACTACGCGTACCCTTCGCTTTGATGATTCTGAGATGCAGAACGTAGCCAACCCGGAGGCTTATTTCGAGGCACTTGAGGGGAGGGGGATCCTGTTGGAGGTCGAGGTGCGCAAGGCGTCGATTGAGGAGCAGATTGCGCAATTGGCCAAGGAGGTCGGGGGTGAGGTGCCCGGCGACCCGAGGTTGCTAGCTGAAGTTGCCAACTTGGTCGAGAAACCGACCGCGCTGCGGGGGAGTTTTGATAAGACCTTTCTCGACCTGCCGGGGCAAGTATTGATCTCGGTGATGAAAAAGCACCAGCGTTGCTTCCCAGTACAGCGGGATGGCGAGTTACTTCCATATTTTATCGCCGTGCGTAATGGCGGAGCAGAGCATCTGGAGGTGGTGACCCGGGGCAACGAGCATGTCATCCGGGCTCGTTTTGTAGACGCGGTTTATTTCATTGATCGTGACTTACAGCAGCCATTGGAATCCTATCTGCCTAGGCTAGCCACAATGACCTTTCAGGCCAGTCTGGGCTCGATGCTGGATAAGGTCGAGCGGGTCGAGCATTTGACTGCAATCCTGGCGGATGATTTAGGTTTGAGCCCTCAGGAAAAGCAGTTCGCCCTACGAGCGGCGCACTTATCGAAGGCTGATTTGGCGACGCAGATGGTCGTCGAGATGACCTCCCTGCAAGGGGAGATGGGTCGTGAGTACGCGCAGCGATCGGGTGAACCGAGTGAGGTAGCCGAGGCGATCTTTGAGCATCATCTTCCTCGTTTCGCAGGGGATCGTCTCCCTCAATCCCAACCGGGGTTGGTGGTCGGTGTAGCGGATCGATTGGATACATTGATGGGGCTATTTGCCGCTGGGTTGCGATCGACCGGCGCCGGTGATCCGTTTGCCATGCGCCGGGTTGCGATTGGCTTGGTGCAGATGCTCATAACAAAGAGTATTCGTTTTGACTTGCGCTATGGGTTGAAGCAAGCCGCGGTGGGTTTACCAATCGAAGCGGCGAATGATTCGGCGGAAGCATGCCTGAGGTTCATCGTCGCCCGACAGCAAGCTCACCTGCTGAGCGAGAGCTATCGGTACGATGTGGTTGAAGCTATTCTGGCTGAGCAGGGTCACGACCCGGCTGGCGCCGCGCAAGCCGTGGAAGCCCTCCAGCAGTGGGTGGAGCGGGATGATTGGCCTGAAACCCTCCAGGCTTATGCCCGTTGCGTTCGGATCACACGTGACGAGACCGTAGTACATACTCTTGACCCCGACCGTTTGGTTGAGGGGGAAGAACGGCATTTGTATGCTGCGCTTCAAGCGGCTGAGGGCACATCATGTACCTCGGGATCGATAGATGATTTCGTCTCCACCTTTCGGCTCATGATCCCCGCGATTAGTACTTTTTTTGATGAGGTCTTGGTTATGGATGAGGATCAGAACCTTCGCGCCAATAGGTTGGGATTATTGCAGCGAATTGCTGCTTTAAGTGGTGGGGTAGCTGACCTATCGAAGTTAGAAGGTTTCTAGGTTGTTAGTTGATCGGTGCAGTGCTAAAGAGCAGAGCGACAGGAGTTGCTCCAGATATAGCCGGGGGCTATAATCTACCCCCCCCACATGTGATCAGCCATCACAGACTCGTTCTCAACCGGCAAAGGATGGCAGCAAGACCGATGAGCGTGATAGATGAGGTCAAGGATCGAATCGACATCGTCGAGGTAATTGGCGAGTCGGTCAAACTACGGAAATCGGGCAAAAATTACTCAGGCTTTTGTCCTTTCCACCCCAATACACGCACCCCAGCCTTCGCCGTCTTCCCCGAGAGCGGTACCTGGCGTTGCTTTGGCGCCTGCAACGAAGGTGGAGACGTTTTTAGTTTCTTAATGAAGAAAGAGGGATGGGATTTCTCCGAGGCGCTACGAATCCTGGCTGAACGGGCTGGGGTTGAACTCAGACCACATGGCTCCGCAGAGCAGGCGGTCGACGAAGCTCATCAGCGATTGCGTACATTATTAGAGGCTGTGATTCCTTTCTACCGACACAATCTGCTCCAGACGCCTGCAGGCGCTCCCGTGCTGGATTACCTACTAGCCCGAAATTTGAGCGAGCAAGCCCTGGAGAAGTTTGAAATTGGTTACGCCCCAAACTCCTGGGACGCCACTTCGAGTTACCTAATGGACAAAGGTTATCGCCAGCAGGAGTTAAAAGACTCGGGGATGGTCTCGGAACGTGAGTCGGGTGGCGTCTACGACCGTTTTCGCCACCGGATAATGATCCCCATCCGTGACGTTAGGGGGCGGATGGCAGGGTTTGGGGCGAGAGTGGTCGACCCAGAGGATGTCCCAAAATTCCTGAACTCACCGCAAACCGCGCTGTTCGATAAAGGACGGATGTTATATGGCCTGGACAAGGCTCGTAAAGCGATCAGGACGGCTGATCAAGCGGTGATTGTTGAGGGATACATGGATGTGATAGCCCTGCACCAAGCTGGGTTCGCCAATGTGGTTTCACCCATGGGTACCGCGATCTCTGAGAGCCAATTGCGGTTGCTCAAACGCTATAGCCGCCGCATGGTCCTCGCCCTAGACGCGGACGCAGCTGGAAGTCGGGCCACCCTGCGCGGATTGACGGTGGCGCGTGAGACACTTGAGCGACAGCCTGACCCGATATTTAATGCTCGCGGCCTGGTGCGCCACGAAGGTCGCATCGATGCAGATATCCGGGTTGTCACCCTTCCCGAGGGGGTTGATCCCGATGAAGTGGTGGCCCACGATCCGGCGGTTTGGACGGTCCTGATTGATGGCGCCCAGACGGTGGTCAACTACGTTTTAGAGGTCCTCACTGCTGATCATGATCTCGATGATCCAAAGGCCAAGTCGGAGATTGCTCGCCAAGTGTTACCGCTGATCGAGGATGTTGCGGACCCGGTTGAGAGGGAAACATACCGCCAGAATCTGGCCCGGCGGCTTAAGGTGGACGAACGGGCGCTGATAGCTTGGCGTCCTAGGTCTCCTAGGCGCCGACCTCGTCGGGACATTTCGACTGAGGCGCGAGTGGAAGGTGCAGTGAGCCAGCGGGTGGAATCCCCGATTGAGCGGTTCAGCTTAGGTGTATTGTTGTACGACCCAGAACTCCTTTACCGTGTTGATCGGAATCTGCAAGCGCTCTCTCTGGGGAGATTGTCACCCCAGGACTTTACCGGAACGGAGCATAAGGTTATTTTTCATGCTGTGCGGGAAGCGTTGGCCCAGGAAGAGGAAGAACCGGCCCGTCACTGGCGGAGTTGTATTGAGACGCCTCTGCTGGCATTGTCTGATTCCTTGCTAGCTGAAGTTATAGACTTCGATTTCACCCAGCCCAGGGTAATCGAGGAGATCATGGCCAACTTTCTACGTCTACGAAAGCGCAAACTAGAGTTGACCTTGACCCATCTGAGGTTTCAACTTCAAGCGGTTCAGGAAGGCGAGTCTTTTGAGGAGGAACAAGAGGGAGATGTGTGGCATCACACGCGTGAAGTGCAACGCATTGCCTCTGAGAAGGACCGATTGGATCGAGCCCTAGCTGGTCATGGTGGACCTAATCAAACGACACTGATCGCTGAGGGATGGTGAGGAAGGATGAGCAAACGTACGCCATCATCAGATGAACATCCTCGAAAATTCGAGTTCGAACCTAAAGACAAACTACTGGTTAGTACAGAGGATGCGGTCGATGTGGTTGGGGGCAAATCCATCGAGATCGAACCTGACTTTGAGGAGTTGGTCACGCATATGAAAGGGGTAGCGGACGAGGGCCATGATGTTGAAGAGGTACCCCTGGTGATTGAGTTGAGTGATGACCCGGTCAGGTTGTATCTTAGGGAGATTGGACGTGTCAAGTTGCTCAACTCTGACCAGGAGATGTGGTTGGCTATCTGCATGGATGCTGCTCGTCGGTTGGAGTTGCTCGAGTCCGGACGCGCTTCTCGTCGAAAGTCTGCGGAAACAGCCATCGCTGTGCAGCAAGTGTTGTTTGACGATATGCGCACTGCATGGAAACGGGTTGTTGAAGATGCACGCAGGCTGCACCAGACAGTACCAGACCTAAGGCTCATTCTTGAAGAAGCCCGTCAACTCCGACAAACCTGGAGTATCGAAACCGTCTCCTATCTGCGGACGTGGCTCGATAACGAGATGTGGGGGTCTGATCCAACCTGGGAACAGGTAGCCCGTAACGCGCTGGAAGTTTTCCTTGCGCTCTACTTGTTCCCGGTGGATGTACAGGGGCGTCTCTCTGAACGGATGGAGAACGGCAAGCGCCTACCCATCGGTAGAACCTTCAAACGTTGGTTGCCGGATCCGAAGGAATTAAAAGCTGAGACGCGGATCATTGTTGATCGGGCTGATGAAGCGCAAGCGGCATTGATCCGGGCTAACCTGCGCCTGGTGGTTAGTGTGGCGAAGCGCTACATGGGTCGAGGGATAGCTTTCTTGGACCTGATACAAGAGGGGAATATTGGCTTGCTACGGGCGGTTGAGAAATTCGATCCTGCAAAGGGCTATAAATTCAGCACCTATGCAACGTGGTGGATCCGTCAGGCGATTAGCCGGGCGATCGCCGACCAGGCCCGCACTATCCGTATTCCAGTGCATATGGTTGAAACAATCCATCGCTTGATGCGCGTTCAACGGCGGTTGGTTCAGGAGCTTGAACGTGATCCGACCTCTGAAGAGTTGGCTCTAGAGATGGAACTGCTCGAACCCGAAGAAATTGCGGCGATCAAATCACGAATTGAAAGCGAACCACTCAACCCGGACCTGGAGCGCAGGTGGCGCCGAGCCGCTGCTAGGGTACGTCGCATTATCCGCATCGCCCAGGAACCAATGTCGCTTGAAACTCCGGTGGGCGCAGAGGAATCCAGCCAATTAGGCGACTTTATTGAAGATGACACAATGCCTGAACCGGTGGACGCGGCTGCTCGAGAGTTGCTTAAAGAACAGGTTAAAAGCGCTCTATTGGTGCTTACCGAGCGCGAACGCCAGGTGCTTGAAATGCGCTTTGGGTTGCGAGACGGCAGGGACTACACACTGGAGGAGGTTGGTAGGCATTTCAAGGTCACTCGCGAGCGAATCCGCCAGATTGAGGCAAAGGCATTACGTAAGCTCCGTCATCCAACTCGTAGCCGTCACCTGCGAGATTACCTCTACTAAATTCTTTCTTCATTCCATAATTGTCTTCCATCGTTCCCAATGTCCTGAGAGGTACCGGCAACCGTCCTTCCACATTTCTTGGAGAACGACTTGAGCCACCGATATCCACCGGAATCGATGGCCATGCATCGGAAGCTCCAACTCCCGTTTGTCACAGACCGTGCTTAAATTGGACGTTTCCACTTGAGCTTTAAGATCCTTGAGACGCGCCTGCCTTTCGGGCAAGCTATCGATGGTCAAGATGCGGTCGATCTCTTTGTCGAGGGCGATTGCCCGTGCGATCCTCTTATCTGTCGCGGCTGCGATATGGGACTCTATCAAACCAAATTCTCCCTTTAAAAGGTTCAACCTTCGCCCTGCTTCATATGTTGCCGACACGATAGCATTGCGATCCATCCATTTCGTCTCATAATTTAACGCGTGTTTCCAGCTAGGGGCTAACAAGGCTTGGCGATGTTCTTCCAGCGTGCGACAATGTAGATGATACCCATGACGCTCCGGCTCTTCAAAAGCCCGGCTGCCAGGGTCCAAGAATGGAGCCAGGGGGGAGATAAAGGGAGCTAGTCGTTTATCGCTATTGGAAGTGTAGCGGCTTATTAATTGACCACAGTAGTCGACTGTGGCCATGACGGATTCGAAGGTCTGTTTAGGCAAACCCACCATGAAAAATACATCAAGTCTGCGGCAGCCGGCGTCGAGCGCGCTGGCGATGGTTCGTTCGATAGCTTCGGTACTATAGGGGCGACCGAAGGCTTTTCGCACCAGATCATTGTGAGATTCGAGCGAGATTTCTATAGTGAAGTCGGGTAGTGCTCGTGCGATGCGGGTGAGGAACTTGGGTTGTGCAGTATTAAATAATTCAAGAATAACCGGTTTTTTGAAGCCCGTGATTGCGTCCAGGAAGCGATTAGCGTACTCTTCTCCAGCCTGACGGATATCTCCTAGTACGAAAATAGGCCCTCGACTAAACCTTGAGACACGCCGTATGTCATTTGCTAGTTCTTCTGGCTTACGAAAGGATGGCTGCTGGCGTCCATGGAGCTTTCGGAAGGCGTAAGCGGATCCTCCACATGTAAGGCAGTTGTGGGTACATCCGCGGACGCTTAGAGCCGCGGTGATAGGATAACTGATCCATGTACGGAAGGGAAGAAAATTGGCCAGATCGCGGTAGCGTACAACCGATTTGAGGACATGGCTGTAATCCAATAGAAGTCCGTCAAGATTTTGGGGGCAGTGGCTTAGGGGGTTCACATGAACTTGTTGCTCAGAATCCTTCCATACTAAATTCGGGACAGCTTTGAGTTGTCGGTGCTCTGCAGATCCGACGTGTGGCTGTGCTTGTCCTCCTGAAAAAATGTATTTCATTAGTTCTAGGATTGGACCTTCGGTGGAATCGCCGCGCATTACAAAGTCGACCTCATGCCGCTGGGCCAGTTCTCGATGGAAGTATGTTGAGGAGAATCCACCGAAAAGGATCGGTCGATTGGGATGCAACCGCTTCACAACACGGGCAATTTCAAGCGCGCCGTGAGCGTGAGGTAGCCAGTGAAGATCAATCCCAAAGACGGCAGTGTCCATTTGGGCTATGCTGGCTTCAACATCAAAATTGGGGTCGTTGAGCATTCGCAGAGCTAGATTGGCGATACGAACACGGTATCCATTCCGTTCCAGATATTCGGCGATGCTGGTAAAACCGATTGGATACATCTCAAATACCGGTGTCGAGGGAACCAGATCGCTAATGGGCCCATAGAGGATAGATTTATGCCGAAAATCATACACGCTAGGCGCATGTATGAGAATCAAACCACAACTACTCAAGTCTTACTCCTTGTCAAAATCGTTTCCTTTAGAGGGCGAAAATCGATAAAGATCCACAATTCGGAAACACGTCGCGCTTCTCCAACTCAGCTCGTCTTATGAGTCAAGAACAACCACATCCTCTGCTCGAGGGCCTTTAGGTCCCTCGGAGACGATAAATTCCACTTTCTGACCCTCGTCTAACGATTGAAAACCCGAATCGCGAATAGCGCTATGGTGCACAAAAACGTCTCCCCCTACATCGCGCTCGATGAATCCATAACCTCTTGAAACGTTGAACCACTTGATCGTGCCAGTTTCGCGCTCTGCCATTGTAAACTCGCCTCCTTAATAATTAAAGTACTGAAAAAAGCTCAAATGCAAGAAAGGGAATGGTATATGTGGAGTGTGGGCTTTACCCACACTCCACATATACCCCTCTTTCCTGCTGGCGGCTGTCTTTTTAAACAGACTCAATAATACATTCCTTTGTGGCAGATCGTTCCGAAGCGACTTCAGATATGAGACTCATCATCTGAATAAGAACGGCTGCCAGCAATGAACGCACTCTAGCATGGCCTGAGGTTTGTGTCAACGCTGGATGAAATGGTAGAAAGGTCCCCAACGGCTTACCGGGTCATTGGGTAAGCAGCCAGCTTGTTGTATAGTTGGGAAGGTGAGGAGACAATATTGGAGAAGGAAAATGGCCACAACGCGAGCACACCTGTGGATCTCCGGCCGTGTGCAGGGCGTGAACTTTCGCTACTACACCCGCCAGCAGGCGCTTTGCCTAGGGCTCACCGGCTGGGTGCGCAATCTATGGGATGGAAGGGTGGAAGTGGTTCTAGAAGGGGAGGAGGCAATCGTCCGTCAGATGGTCGATTGGTGCCGTACCGGTCCGCCAGCAGCATATGTGGTTGAGGTGGAGATCGAGTGGGAATCACCCTGTGGAACCCTAAATAATTTTGATATCCGAATGACAGCCAGCGGGAGGTAGTCTTCATGGCTAAGCCCAAGATCGATGCTTATAATTTCGGTCGGATCGTGATCGACGGACAGGTCTATCAACGAGATGTGATTCTCCTCCCGGATCGTGTGTTACCCAATTGGTGGCGCGTCGAAGATCACTCGCTGGCTCTTGAGGATCTGCAGCAGGCTCTTGGTTGCTCGCCGCAGGTGCTGGTGATTGGATTGGGAAAGTATAGCCGGATGAAGGTGCCAGAGGAGACCCTGAAGCAGATTGAAGCCGCTGGAATCCGGCTGATAGCTCTGGAGACTAGTGAGGCTTGTGAAACTTATAACCAATTGCGTGAGCAGGAGCACGTAGTTGCTGCCTTGCACCTTACTTGTTAAGGAACGCACAAAAGGTTGTTCTCTTCCAACTCAGGGTGATCGAGTGCAGGTGAGGTTGTCCGCTTTCGGAGGTAAGGAGTTATGCCCATCGACTTTTGGTGTTTCTTATCATGGAAAAGGATGAAGTGCCTGATCCATTCAACATAACATCTTTCGGTATGATATGAATAGTGCTTGCGCTGGATGGCATCTCGGACCAGATCTAGCAGCTTGTTAGGACGTTGAGACATCTGTTTAACCCTCTTGGTTGATGGTTACTGGGAATTGTTATATGCTCTAGTTGGAGTGTAGGGTCGATAGGGAATATTGCATGTAGCACCCCCTTTAGGATGACAGTACAGAATTCACGCCAGATAATCCAGTATAAAGAGACCTTTGATGAATTTCAGCATCTCATACTGTTGATAGAGAAAGCCTTACGGCCACAGGGGGCGAATGTTACTGAGTCGAAAGAACTACTTGATCACATTCTCAGTGAAGAACGAGAGGTTGATATTGTGATCGAGTTCATCGACGGCATTCATCATGTGACGATTGGTGTGGAATGCAAAGGTGGTGGAAAGAAACCCAGAAGAGCAACAGTAGAATGGGTTGAACAAATGTGGGGAAAACACCTGACCTTGCCAACAGATAAACTAATCCTTGTTGCCAAGGCTGGATTCACCTCATCAGCGGAAAAGAAAGCTGCATTCTGGAACATTAAGACGCTCAGTTTATCCCAGGCCGAAAATTCTGATTGGACCTCAGTTATTCGCAAGCTTAACTCGATTAATGTGGTAAATTTTCTTCTTCCGTACGCTACCCGCGCAACAGTGGTATTATGGATTGGCCCAAACGAAGATGAAGTTGATATGACCAAGATTGACTTGCAAAACTCAATGCTGTACGACGCAGCGGGCTCTAAAATCTCTACACCTCAGATACTTGTAGAAAGATGGCTCAGCGATCCAGTATTACTTCGAGAGATAGAAAAATTGGCTTATACAGACAGTGGCACAATTATCGAATTCGAGCGGAACCTAAAACCCGGAGAGTATTTAGTTGATGAAACTGGAAAAAAGCGGTCAGTCGTTGCAATCAAAGTCGAAGCAAAATGTAAAAAAGAAGTAACCACCGTTGAAATGTCGCAGGGATCGTACGGGGAAGCTGCGCTTTCATACGGAAAAGCCCGCTTCTTTAGAAAGTCGATGCAGTTTCTGGCAGTTCAACAACCGGATGATGATCCACGCCTCATTGTTTCAGTGAAGCAGCCAAAATCCAACAAATAAAATGAAAGGCATAGCTTGATCGCCATATAACAAATTGCTCAACCGGACGCCAAGAGCCGCGCTTTTAAGCGAAGGCTTTGTGCGTAAGGAGTAGAATTTTGGTGAAGCGCTACGAGCGCGCCGGTTAGCTCAAAGCCGTTATGTCGCTCATTTAATTAGGATATTCGGGAAATTCGTTCTTGGTATGGCAATTTATTTAGCTATCACGTGCTTCTCTAGAAATGTAAGCGGGAGAGGGTAGATCATGAGACTGCGATTGAGGATCATCGCTTTTCCATTAGCCAGCATCACCCTTATTTCCTGCTGGTTCGTATTCTTCCTCTTCCTTCGTACTTCTCCCAGTAAGCCCCTTTTCATCATAGGGAATATCCTCATAGTAATCGGACTGCTGCTGATAATTCTTGCTATGTCTGCCTTACGAACACAGGGGATGACTCAAGATAAGCAGGACTTCACCGCAACAACAACGATCGTGAAGAGTGGGATCTACTCGATTGTCCGACACCCCCTTTATTTGGGCTGGCTTTTGATGTACCCCGCAGCTATGTTAGTGAGTCAACACTGGTTAGTATTAATATTAGGGGTAGTTGGTATGCTAAGCATGTATGTGATCACGATAGAAGCTGAGGACCGGCTAATAGATAAGTTTGGATTGGAATATCAGACGTATATGCAGGAAGTGCCAAGGTTCAATATCATCTTAGGCTTATGGTGCAAGTTACGGAGCTAGAATGATGATAATGTGAGCGGCATAATCACTCGCCAGACTGGATAAAAATTCAGCTAAAAGACTAATGGTGGGGGGAAATCGGTAAGAATTGTTTGGAAATAATGGATAGCTCCCGTGGTTCAAACATTAATGGGGTTATAAATAGGGAGCTGTCCAGTGATTTTGAATATGGTTAACTTTTTTGGGCCCTCGCTGTAGCTCATTGGATGAAACCCAAGCTGGTGTTGAAGACCGGCTCCCTGCTGATTTATCTCTGGGGCTGGGTCCCCCTAATGCCCAGGGGACCAGCAGGGAGCCGATACTAACTAATCATTGTGCCTTACCTGCTCAGTGCGCCAGGAGCACCACCATCGACTTGGAGATCTACCTTGCTCAACTCGGCTTGGATAAGGTTCTCGGAGCTCATCACTATAGCTGACAGAAGATCCTCTCACCTCACACCACCTCGGACAACCTTTTATCTTGGACATAGCTTAGCAAGGCAGCGTTCTGCCAGTGTGGGATGGATCGTTTATTCAGCGTGTTTTCTGAGGCAGATTGATGGACTCGCGAAAAAAAGAATAATCTGGAGGGGATTCTTGGGTTAAATAAATGTCCCTTGAGTTGGGCTAGACTGTTTCTCGTGTTCTGAAGTAATATGCGCGGTTGAAACAGGCTGCATAATGTGTACTTACTGATGCTATACTGTTATGAGCCATTCAGCTCGTGACAAAGCTCTGCTTTAAATCGAACACAATAACCCGCCCCGGGGGATGGTAAAGAAATGTTAGAAATCCGCTTGCTTGGGGAATTCGACGTTCGTCTAGAAGGGCAACCGATCGAGATCCCTTCGCGCCCGGCGCAGTCGCTACTGGCTTACCTTGTTCTAAACGCAGAAACCCGTCATCGTAGGGAGAAGTTAGCAGGTTTGCTGTGGCCGGAATCGGAGGAATCCAACGCCCGCAGCAACCTGCGCCACGCGCTGTGGCGACTCCGTAAGGCGATCGGGGAGAAGTATTTTCTCGCTGATAAAGTTTCCATCGCTTTCATACCCACCGAAGATTGCGAACTCGACGTCTCTTACTTTGGAGATGAGAGGACTGAGACGGAATCGACCATGGATCTGATCCGCGAAGTCTCCGTCTACGGGGGTGAACTCCTACCAGGCTTCTACGAAGGCTGGGTTGTTTTGGAACGAGAACAGCTGCGAGCTACTTTTGAGCATACGATCCAGAGGCTGTTAGATTTGTTGATTGAAAAGCAGTCTTGGTTGGAGGTCCTTGAATGGGGAGAGCGGTGGATCGCGACGGGATATGTGCCTGAGCCCGCATACCGAGCATTGATGATCGCGTATCGCGGTCTGGGGGATTCCTCAGGGGTGGCTGCGGTATACCAGAGATGTTGTGAAGCGCTACACAGCGAGTTGGGTGTCGAGCCGTCGGAACAAACGCGGTCGATATTTGATAGGCTCTCCAAAGGTGGAGAGCCCTCGGTGGTTGCACGAGTTTACCCAGAAAGAGAGAGGGTTGATGCCTCAGTAGACGCGGTAAGGATGCTGCTTAAGCACTGGCGGCAAAAGGGTGTGAAGATTTTGGATCTGGCTAGCCTAGCTATGGTTTATGCTGCCAGGCCGGATGACCCGTTTGACCCAGAAGATGCTGCTTTGCTTATCCGTAGTGCACTACAGCACGAAGTCGATATTGAACCGTGGCTTAAGCGCGCTGGCTCACCGCAGGTCGTGGTGGCAACACTAGATGAAGTATTAGGCACATATCCAAAGCCTCGGATTAGGAAGAGGATCGTCCAAGCGCTTAAAGGCTTGGAGTACGAGGAAGTGGATAATGTATTGCTGCATGTTGTCGAGAGTGACGATTCGGCCGAGATCCGGGCCGAAGCTGCGGTGACACTTGCCCAAAGGGGAAAACAGGATGTTGTAGTAGAACTTTTGCTGGACCAGATAAACTTAAGTGATAATGCAGCGGCAATTGCGGCTTTCGTTGCGGTTGTTGATGAAGTGGGTCTCTCCAAGGAGGTTGGTCCTTATCCCAAGCTCCCCGTCCTAGCAGCGCTTGCCGAGAGGCGTTGGAAAGATGGACGGCGATTGCTATTGAGGCAGGTGGGGCGGGTAAGCCTTGGGGCGGTAATCATATCCGCTTTGCATGGCAGCGCCGCGCCATTCTATATAGCACTCTCGCTTCCAGATAGTTATCACGATACGCTACAAGTTCTATCTCTACCCACATGGATGCTCAGTGGAGCCCTGGGTATGATGCTAATCGGTGGGGCTCAGGGTTTGGCTTCCAGTTTCGCAATTGGATTGGCCGATGTTTTCTTGAGGGGTCGAACGCGGAGATTCTGGCGCCATATACTAGGAAGTCTGGCGGGTTTAGCTCACGCTGGATTTCTCATTGTATATACGATAATGGGTAATATGGAACCCACGTCTGAGTCCACAGTTTATATATCTGTATGCGTTTTTTATAGTTTACTTCTTGGTGCTGCGTTGTCGATTGTCTTTCCGCAACTCGGGACTTCATCCTCTACTCGGCAACAACTCAAACGCGCGGCGTGGGGGGCGGCAGCGGCTGCCCTGGCGACGACCCCATATGTCATTGGCTATCTATTTTACTTTAGCGAGGCCCCAGGCACGGTACCGGAACGCCTGGTATTTTCAATCTTACTTACACTGGGGATCGCGCTCGCACTTAGAAATCCTGGCGTAGAAATCTAAACAGCTTCAAATCCGCGAATTTAGGTTTCCAATGGTTGAGTGCACTGAAAAAAAAACTACCCGCGCGGAGTGGGGAGGGATATAGGTGCGGGCGCAGCCCGCGCCCCCACATATATCCCGGTCCTCTTCTTGCGGTTGACCCTTTTTCAGTGGATTAATTGTAATAATCCTGCATCATAATAAGGAGGCTTGTTTCGATGAATGATAAATCACGATGGGGCAAAGTCGCTCAGTTGATTGACGATGCGCTAGCGGATGAGTCTCTGAGGAAGAAATTACAAGAGGGGAGTCGTGAGGAAAAATTGGAGATTCTTACCGAACGAGGTTTCACCGAGGAAGATAGAGTGAACCTCGAAAAAGACCTTCAACTGCTCACCCCGGACGCGAGTGCCGCGATAAGATTTTGGCTCTAAGGTTGGGGGGAGTTATTGAACCCTATGTTACGTTGAATAATCCTTGCAACTGAACTGTTCTTATCCATTGGATCTGTTCGATCAATTTACTCATCTTGTGAATCCGGTGTGCTACCAATAGCAGGGTTCGATTTCACCATTTCCCATGTCTAAACGATTTTTTTGTTACGAGTGGCCAGAAGGGGCTGTGATGTCTCGCGGCCTATAGTCTTTTTGGATAGCATCGATGAAGCTTGAACTAACTCAAGATAGCCGAGCGGCGAGACTGTTGGAATCTCTCGATGCTAAGTATTTTCAATTTGCGGATGATCTTCCACCTCCATTTAGAGATATGGCGCTGATGGAAAGCACGATAGTGGGTCAGCCTATCGACGAGCCTTTCCAGGGTCCATCAAAAATGAACCCTCTCATTGCCTGCACGCCCTGGCTTTTCTGGGAAACGTATTGCGAGTTGGACGATGAGACCTTCCTGTATATTGCTGAGGCAGGCGCATTTATATCGTTGGCTTCGGTCCTGATGGATCACCTAGTCGATGGGCAGGCCGAGCAGCCAGAAGCCATGGCCCTATTTCAGCGTGCCGTCTATGATCATGGGGTTGCTGGTTTCCGAGCAATGTTTCCCAAGACATCGACCTTTTGGAGGGATTTCGAACGTTTATCGAGGGAATACTTGACGGCTCTGGGGGCGGAGATCGATGCTCAGTCTAATCCTGAGCGATTTACTCAACAAGCCTTTTTCGCTTCTGCAGCTGGCAAAGTATCTCCAATTGCGATCACGATCGCTGCGCTGTCAGAGGCCTCGGGTCAGCCATCCATATTGGAACCAATAGAGATTTCATTTAGACACTCGTTTATAGCCGGTCAGATCCATGACGATGTCCTGGATTGGCGATCCGATTTCGGAAATCGGCATCTCACCTTCTTTCTGACACGGCTGGCTCCGCCGGAAATATGGCCCGCGGCTGAATGGCCATCGGTTGATGAGCTTGAAGCGATTAACGACACCAATTGGGTTGATGTCAATTACTTTGATTTAGTTATTGATTATTTTGACCGATGTATTGAAGCCGTTGAGGGCATTCAATGTGCGGGTTGGATAGAGTATTTAGTGGAATATAGAGCAGTGGCTGAAGAGCATCAAAAAGCGGCTGTGGCCCGACACCTGCTGCGTGTCCTTGGGCCAGTCATTCAGCCGCCGAGCGATTAATCAGCCCTTGATGTTGGCTCGTACAATAAGGAAAACGGCGCCTGGATCACGGCGCCGGTCTAGTTGATTAGGAAAACCCTGTTTAATAAAACCTCTTCTATATCCCACAAGATGAGCAATTTTGACTAGTGCAAGCTGAGCAGGCAACCCCTGCTCCAGCTACGATACGGCCGTCGCTGTGAGCGGAGAAGAGCGAGATCGTGCGCGAGGTGTGATCGCTATCGCAATCCTCGCAGCGGATAGGGGTGTCAGCGTCGCGCATAGAGCGAAGTGCATCGAATTGAGTCTCGCAATCCAGGCAGACATACTCATAAATAGGCATGGGTATCCTTGGTATTATCTATTCGATATTTAATTCTATCGCTTGAGGAACCAGCGGTCAATGGGATGGTTGTTGGCGGGTATATATCAGGGTGTCCAAGCACAAGTGAGTTCCACCCATTCCGGCGTCTGTTTCTCTACTTCATTCTATACGTTGTATCTTGAACCGGTCAAAATCTCTTGCAACGGTGACATTAGGGAAGATTGCGCTAGCTTCTTCACGAACCTCCCTTTCCCGGTAGCGGCGTGAGATATGGGTCAAGTAGAGGTGCCCCACTCCGGCTTGGAGGGCAAGCTCAGCGGCTTGGCGGGCGGTAAGATGGCCGAACGTGCGTGCTAGGTCGGCTTCAGGCTCTAGGTAAGTCGCTTCGATGATCAACCCATCAGCTTGACGGCATATCTCGACCAGGTTTTCCGTGCGACCACAGTCCCCAACATGAACCAAGCGGGTGCCGCGGCGGGGTGGACCCAGGATGTCGTCAGGTGTTATGATCCGACCATCCGGCAGGGTCACCTGATTTCCGTTCACCAACTCGCGCCGGATAGGCCCAGTGGGAACCCCGAGTTCTTCAGCGCGCTCGGGGAGAAACGGGCGGTGGGGAAGTTCCTCAAATATGAAACCAAAGCAACCCGAACCGCGATGTATTACGGGGAAGGTTGAGAGCCGTAGGCCATCTTCCTCAACAAGAAGGCCGGACTTGATGGGCTTCATATGAATCTCCATTGGGGGGCGTGCGCCGCGTAAAACGACTCCAAACAATAAGTCACGAATGCGCTCCATCGCCCAATCGCCGGCCCAAATTTCTAGTTGGTCGATCGCTTCCCAGCGGGAGAATGTTGATATCAATCCAGCTAAACCGAGGATGTGGTCCAGGTGGCCATGGGTGATGAAAATTCGATTTAGACGACGGAAACCAATGCCTGATTGTAAGATCTGCCGTTGGGTACCTTCACCACAGTCGATTAAGAAGCGGTGGTTGCGATAGCTGACCACCTGTGCGGTGAGACCTCGGTGGATGGAGGGTGCTGAAGCAGAAGTACCTAAAAAAATTATTTCGAACAAAGGGATCCCCGGTTTGATATGAGTCCAGCCAAGCGGCCGGGTGGTTCATTGTACCTTAAACACCGAGGTTCATCAGGTGGAGCGAGGAGTTGTGTACCAGGAGGCAGCACCTGCCAGGCTCGCAGCCGCGGCGACAAGGGTCGGAACCAGCGCCTGGGTGGTCAGAGATAAGCTGAAACCCCAAAGGGCGGATAGGGCCATCGTGGCAGCGAAATATCGGTGTCTGAAGGCGCGTTGCCAGACAACCTTTGGGATCCAGATAGGTTGGATGGCGCTCAGAGCGGCTACGGTCAGTCCCGTTCCCATCAGAATAAGGCGACCCAGGAGCGACCATTCCGGGTAGCTAAGGACCAGGATTGAAGCCGGAAGGAAGAGCAACAAACCGTGCGCAGCTGCCAAATCACGGTCGAGTGTTTGGCGGTGGATGGGCCAAGTGTGCCTAAGTAAAACGCCCATGACGCCACTGAATCCGAGGTAAAGCGCCGAAACGCCAAGCCACAAAGTTATATTTAAGAGCAACATTGCAACCCTCATAGATCAAGTCCGAGATCGACTTAGGGTGTGCAAGTTGTGTGCCTAAGCGGGGTTATATAAATCCAGGTTTGTTTGAGTGATCGTGGCGATATCTTTTAGGTTTCAGGTTGTGGCGGTGTAGGTGTTGGCGTTTCGGTTGGCGTCCCCTCCGGGGTGAACTCTCCAGTCGAGGTTCCCTCAAGCGTTGGGGTTTCGGTGGGTTCGGGCGGAGGCGGTGGGGGGGCAGTAGCTGTCTCGCAAGCTATAGCTGCCTCGGTCGCAGTAGGCGCCTGGGTGCCGTTCTCCCAGGCGGATAAAGACCTATCATATTGGTCTTTCGCTCCGCAGGGGTCATCGGCTGCCCATAGTTGGTCGCCGTACTTCCAGGCTGCTTCGGCGTATTTGGGGCAGGAGTCCAGGGTGGCCCCCTGCTGGCAAAGAGGATTGAACAATTCGGCCGCTCGGGACCAGTTCAATCCGAAGAAGCTGTTGGCCCACAGATATTGCTCCGCCAACGTACGCCGGAATCCGGCTTCCCGATCCAGTGGCCCAAAGCGCTCGGCAAGGCTGAGGTCATAAAGCCCTTCTTCCATCTGGCCTTGGGCGATAAGCTCCATCCCTCGGTTGCGAAGGGCGATGTACATCATTCCGTCCGCTTCGACCGAGCGATAGGATGGATCCTTTGAACGCAGGGTCAGCAACTTGTTGATCACGGTGGTCCAGTCGCTATTGGCGAGAGCTGTGCGGGCTTGGTCGAAGAGTTCCTCTGGTGGCGCCGGGTCAGGCGTCATCGTCGGTCTTGGGGTGGGGGTAACAGTCGGAACATTTAACGCCAGGTAGATTTCGATGAGTATTTCTTCAGCGCCAGGGAAATTTGGATCATAGCGCACGATGGCTTCGAACCGCTGTCTGGCCAACTCGTATTGTCCTGCGTCAAGATCTCGAAGTCCCAATTCAAACTGTTCTTGCAGGAATTGAGCAACTTGATCCTGACTTTGTACCAGATTGGCTCGACGGCCTTGAGTGAAAGCCAATAGGCCTACCACTAGGATAGCTACCAGGTAGAGAAGGACGAACCACAGCCATCGCCGCCGTGATAATCTTCGAGGAGTGGGTTCCGCATCTGGGATGGCGGTGATGGGTTGGGAAGTAGCCTTGATAGGTTGGGTATCATCAGGTGTGCCGGATGGTGGTTGACCTGAAAGCATGGGGGGGATTATACCCTAATTGCTGTTCTTGACGGTGGTTGGGATGGGGTGGTAAGATGCAGTGCTCTCCCCTTTGTGATTAGATTTATTAAATACGATGTATCTCAGCGGCAGTAAGTGGAATTTGCGTAAGAAGCGACGGCGCTCCAACCCCTGGCGCGTACTTCTACTTCTGATTCTGATTGCTCTGGCTGTTTATCTATGGCAGTTTTATGTTCCCACTGTGCCGCCGCTTTTTATCCCCACCCCTACACCGACCCGCAGCCCAGCTTCATTCGTGCTTGAGGCTGAGAGCCTGTTCCAGGCTGGCAAGTTAGACCAGGCAGAGGCATCCTATTTAAAAGCGATCGCGGTTAATCCAAGAGAGGCAGCATACTATATCGAGTTGGCCCGGGTGCGGGTATTCGCCGGGAAGTATGAGCAGGCTGAGATTGCAGCACGCGACGCTTTGGTGATTGACACTGACTCCCCTCTGGCACATGCGGTGCTCGGTTGGTCGCTTGACTTTCGGGCGAGTCAGGTGCAGGAGCTTACAATTAAATATGAGCTTCTTGGCGATGCGCTGGACGAAGTCGAAAAGGCAATGAAGCTAAACCCCGACTCAGCTTTGATTCGCGCTTATTATGCCGAAATATTAATCGATAACGACAACACCAGGTATGAGCAGGCGCTCGGCGAGGCTCAACTTGCAGTGCAAATGGACCCGGACTTGCTGGAAGCTCAACGGGCGTTAGGCTATGTATGGGAGCTGACCGGTAACCGTCAACAGGCTCTCGAAGCCTATCAAGCAGCTATGCAAATCAATCCCAATCTCCCGAGGTTGCATATCGATATTGGGAATATGCTGCGAGCCCTGGGGGACGTAGATGGTGCACGCGCCAGTTATCTAAACGCGATCGCCCTCGCCCCGACCAACACCGAGCCGCTCACACTTATTGCCCAGCTCTATGCCGGAACTGGGGAGTTTGGTAAGGCAAGCCAATTTGCGAAAGACGCAGTGGATTTGGATCCCTCCAATCCCCGCCTGCACGGCAATCTGGGTCGGATGTACTACCATAACAATGTCTATGACGAGGCGATTATCCAATTGGAGCTTGCGATCCGGGGAGGGCCGGCGGAGGATGGTGTTTGGGTTGATGGGCTTCCTTTGAACCCTGCCGATGGTCGGATAGTCGAGTTCTACTACACATACGGGCTGGCTTTGGCCAAGCAAGGTCGGTGCGAGGAAGCGGTACCGATATTTGAGGCGTTGCTGCGTGGTGTGCCAGAGGACGAGATCGCGGTCTTCAACGCCCAAGAAGGTTTGATTCTGTGTAGCCAACTCGAGCCTACCCCTACGCCCGAGGGCACGGCCAGTCCTTCTCCATGATAGCCTAAATGTGAGTATGCGATGCGGTTGACAGGTGAACGACTGCGTCTGAGTCGGAATGGGAAACATTCCAATCCTTGGCGCATTTTGATCTATATAATCCTTATTGCTGGTGGTGTGTTGCTTCTCCAGTTGGAGAAGGTCGGTCAGGTGCAGCCTCTTTTCCTACCTGCTCCCGGACCGACTCGGAGCGCGCAATCTTATGCTGGGGAAGGGGAAGTTCACTTCTCAGCTGGGGACCTGGAGAAAGCCATTGGGGCCTATAAACTTGCCGCTTCCATCGAACCAGACAATGTTGATTTGTGGTACAAGTTGGCGCGCATCCAGACCTATTCCAGCGATCTACTCACCACGCTCGAGGCTCGCAGGACCCGCCTAGCTGAGGCCAGGGAGTCCATCGAGCGGGCGATCGAGGTTGATCCCGAAAACACCACCGCCTATGCCATCCGTGCCCTGGTCTACGATTGGTCCGCCACTGCTGAATTAAAAGACTCGATCTGGGTTGGGGATGTTGTCAGGATACAAGCCGTCATCGATGAGGGCGGTGGGTTAACGGCGCGGATCATCGAGTTGGCTGACAGCGCTGAGCTAGGTGAGAGCATGACGGAACAGGAGACGATGTATATCTTCTCCGGGGTAGTAGAGGACATCAGCCAAGACGCGTGGCGAGTGAACGGACGGACGGTTATCAGGAACTCCCAGACCTTGATCCGAGACCCGAATAGGCGGGAGGAGTTTCTGACCGAAGCTGAAGCCTCTGCCACACAAGCTCAGCGATTGGACCCGAATAATAACCTTGCGCTGGCCTTTTACGCGGAGGTCCTAGTCGACATGCAGAAGTTTGCCCAGGCGCTCGATTTATCTCAGCGAGCAGCGGAGGTGGTGGATCAGGCTGGAGATCAATACGAATACAGCATGGATATCTACCGTGTATACGGTACCGTTCTCGAGAATCACGGTTACTACTTGCGGGCGATCGAAGAGTATCAGAAAGCGGAGCGATTGAGCCCCAACCTTACCTTTCTCTCGCTGAGTATTGGGGCTAATTTTCGACGACTTCGGGATGTTGGGAGAGCTCTCGAGTACTTTGATAAGGCGGCGCAAATTAACCACCAACTTGGGATAATGGATCCCACACCTTACTTGGCTATTGGCAAGACCTACCAGCAGCAGGGGGAATTTTTCATCGCGGCGATCAACATCGAACGTGCCCTGGCCATCGACCCAGGGAACCCCGACATCTACGGTCGGCTGGGCATTGCTTACTTTCAAGCCCGTAATTGGGAGAGCGCAATGGCGATTTTGAAATGCGCCGTCAGAGGTTGCACAGTCGAGGAGAGCCGAGAATCCTTATGCAGGTTCGTCTATCGGTCTGATGATTTAGAGTGTGAAGAGGGGCAGAAATTTGACCAGGGGGTACGAGGGCTCGAGCTAGGCTCTAACAGCCTGGAGTATTACTATACCTATGGTTCCGTGCTAGCGGCCTATAATGGCCATGAAGACTACCCTAACGTTTGCTCTGAGGCTGAGGATGTCTTCGATGAGCTGATGGCTCAATATGGCGATGATCCTATCGTGTCGGCAATTGTGATCGAGGGGCGGGCGATTTGCGCCAGCCCGGGCTCAACCCCTGATCTTCTCTCAACCCCCACCCCGTTTCCTGACGAATCCTCTTGACATGCTCCCTGCTTTTAGGTAAACTTGCGGAGCAATTTAGCACTCACGAGTGGAGAGTGCTAAATTGCAATGCATATCCGAATTGTATCAATCTAATGTATGAGGAGGGTCCGAATGTCACTCAAGCTCAAACCGTTAGCCGATCGACTGGTTGTCAAACCTCTTGAAGGGGAGGAAGTGACGCCGAGCGGCATCGTGCTGCCCGAAACGGCGAAGGAAAAGCCACAGAAGGGTGAAGTTTTGGCTGTGGGACCGGGCGCCCGCAACGATGAAGGCGAGCGGGTTGCCATGGATGTGTCTGTTGGGGATAAAGTCCTATTCGCCAAGTATGGAGGGACTGAGATCAAAATCGATGACGACAAGCTGCTCATCCTACGGGAGAGCGACATCTTGGCAATCATTGAGGACTGATGTCGCCAGTATTTAGACCATTGAAACCTGAGAGAATTATAAAAAACTTATTAGGAGCAAGTGAGCAATGACTGCAAAGCAACTCGCATTCTCAGAGGATGCACGGAGGCGCCTAAAAGCTGGCGTCGATATACTAGCCACTGCAGTGGCTACTACTCTCGGCCCGAAAGGCCGCAACGTGGCTCTCGACCGCAAGTTCGGTTCCCCCACTATTACCCATGATGGCGTGACGGTGGCGAAAGAGATCGAATTAGAAGACCCATTTGAGAACATGGGAGCTCAACTGCTTAAGGAGGCTGCCACTAAGACCAATGACATCGCCGGAGACGGCACAACCACCTCAACCGTGTTAGCCCATGCTATCGTGACCAACGGTATAAAAAGCTTGGCTGCAGGCTCCAATCCAATGCTGCTCAAACGCGGCATCGAGGCGGCTGCTAAGGCTGCTTCTGAGGCCATCGACAAGCAGTCAATTGAAGTCACTACCAAGGAGGAGATCGCCTCGGTTGCCGCCATCTCCGCCCAGGACCGCGAAATCGGCGAATTGATCGCTGAGGTGATGGACAAGGTCGGCAAAGACGGGGTGATCACGGTCGAGGAGTCCAAGGGATTGGAATTCGAGACGGAATACGTCGAAGGCATGCAATTTGACCGTGGCTATATCTCACCATACTTCGTCACCGATCCGGAGCAAATGGAGGCGGTGATCGAGGAACCGTACGTCTTGATCCACGATAAGAAGATTTCAGCCGCGACCGACATCGTACCCATTCTGGAAAAATTGGTTCAGGTCGGCAAGCGCGAGCTCGTCGTGATCGCTGAGGATATTGACGGCGAAGCGCTGGCGACTCTGGTCCTCAACAAGCTGCGCGGCATGCTCAACGTGGTGGCGGTTAAGGCTCCTGGTTTCGGCGACCGCCGTAAGGCTATGCTGCAGGACATCGCCATCTTAACCGGTGGCACGGTCATCACAGAGGAATTGGGTCGCAAACTAGAGTCGGTCACCATCAACGACTTGGGTAAGGCTGGCAAAGTGGTGGTCAATAAAGAAGACACCACCATTATCGAGGGTTCGGGTAAAACCGAGCGTATCAAGGGTCGAATCGAGGAGATCAAGGTTGAAATCGATCGATCGACCAGCGATTACGACACGGAAAAGCTCCAAGAGCGGCTGGCGAAGCTCGCCGGCGGCGTGGCTGTGATCGGAGTCGGCGCAGCTACTGAGACCGAGCTCAAGGAGAAGAAGCACCGCGTCGAGGATGCCCTCTCAGCCACACGAGCGGCCGTCGAGGAGGGCATTGTCCCTGGGGGTGGCGTGGCGCTGATTAATGCCTTAAAATCGATGAAGAAGCTCAAGATGGACGATGATGATGCGAATATTGGCGTCAAAATCGTGCGCGAGGCTCTCGAGATGCCAATGCGGGGCATCGTTGAGAACGCCGGTAAGGACGGCGCAGTAGTAATTGAGACGGTCCGCCGCAAGCAGATCGAGGAGAAGAACAAGAATATCGGCTTCGATGTGCTCAAAGAGGAGTACGTTGATATGTTGGAGGCGGGGATAGTCGATCCGGCCAAGGTCACCAAGGGTGCTCTACAGAATGCCGCATCAATCGCGGCTATGATACTGACCACTGAGGCGCTGATCACTGACATACCCGAGCCTGAAGCGTCCCCTATGCCGCCAATGCCCCAATACTAGTAACTGGCGGTAGGAGTGTGAGATCAGCCCCTCGGTTTGGAGGGGCTGATTTGATTCCTATCGGATTGCGACCAGTTTGCTGTCACGCTATCTGGCACAAGCAACGGCATAATTGGTGAAGGGTCTCAGATATACCTAGTGACGATGAACCATACGATCGCCGCAATCGCCAAGAGAGAGATGCATCCGCAGGTGAAAAAGCGGGTTGTAAACCGGAGCAAGAACTTTAGAACAATCCAGATGATCCCCAGGCCCACTAAGATCAGAGCAGCGTGTAGAAGATTAAAGCCATCCGGAAGAGCCATAGGA
This sequence comes from Anaerolineae bacterium, assembly GCA_030605795.1. Taxonomy (GTDB): domain Bacteria; phylum Chloroflexota; class Anaerolineae; order Anaerolineales; family E44-bin32; genus DUEZ01. The sequence continues at coordinate 41,559 of JAUWHR010000045.1, forward strand.
CCTCCTCTTCTTCTTGTGTATATACAATCTTACCCTTTTTATAGTTCTTGATACAAGATTGGTGCCAAAGCGATAAACTAGGCGTCGGTAATCAGGTGCTTCCAGGAGCACCAGGTCGGCCCGCTTTCCGGGTTGTAGGCTTCCCACTCGGTCAGCCCGAGTGATAGCCGCGTCCGTGTTGATGCGCTTGTCAGGCGCAGTATGTATGCATCCGAGGTTCCTGATCATTCTCTACACTTTCCGCATGGGCTACCGAAAGTGGATCGGTTCTGCGGGTGGCTGAATCGAGGACCCGGAGCAGTTTGGGAACGAACCGGTAAGGAACGGCGCCGGCCGACGCTTGGTCGACGGTACCGCAGAGTAACAGGTCTAGCTCCGGGCAGTAGAATAACCAGGAACCGGTCGAGCCGGTGTGACCGATCACCGCCGGCATCGGATGCAGCGGCGTGAACACGCGCGGCAAACGGAAGCGCATCATTCCCAGACCATACTCAATTGGCCAACCGGGCGAGCGCAGCGCTGCCGGGTCGAGTGCGAAGCCGAAGCGGTTCCAGCGTTGTTGCATCAGGGCGAGCGTCGCCGGTTCGTCGAAGGCCTCACCACGGAGGAGCGCGCGCAAGAAAGCCAGGCTGTCCTCGGCCGTACTGTAAACGCTCAGGAACGAATGTAGCGCCAGCGGGAGGTTCAGTGGCTGATCGTCAAACCAGAGCGTCGCCGGCTCGGGCGTGGGTTCGAGCGGCTGGGAATGGCCGAGAAGATAGGTATGTTGCAGATCCAGGGGACGAAACAGCAACTCCTCGAATGCCTGGTGTAGTGGCTGCGCGGTCACTGCTTCGATGATGGCGGTGAGCAACTGATAGTTGGTGTCAGAATAGCGTGTCTTCTGTCGCTTCGCGTCGACAGGCTGCGGTGGGAAATGCGGGGTCAGCTCGTCGCGGACGATGCGGACCAGGTCGTCGATGGTCCACGCCATGTCCCCCTCGTAAAACAGCCGCTCCATCAGGCTCCGACCACCTTTGGGGCGGTCCTCGAAGCAGTCCGCCAGGCCGGAGGTGTGGCCGAGCAGGTGCCGGACCGTGATCATGTCGGTGTAGTCGACTCCATCAAGGCGGTGTAGCCCGCTGAACAGCGTCTGCGGGAGGTAGTTCGAGATGGGCTCGTCGAGACCGACGTGGCCACGTTCGTGCAGCTTCATCACGATGGACGCGGTATATAGCTTGTCGATGCTCGCGATGTGAAAGGGAATGTCTGCCCGCATCGGCGTGCCGTCCGGGTTCGCGTCCCCCGCGGCACCGAACCAGCGGAAGTCCCTGTCATCGCTCTCGACGGCGACGATGGCGTGTTTCACCTGTTTCTTCGACATGAGGTGCCGCAATAGATCTTGCAGGCGCTCGGCGGCACCACCTGCCCCTGCAGTCGGTCCACCTGCCCGCACCGGCTTCGTCTGATCATCTAAAGGCATCTACACTTCCTCCGGAGAACAGTGTTTTCAATGGTGTCTTCCCTTCCAAGTGCAACCACACTGGAACTGAACTTGAAGCTGATTGCGCCTAATTATTATTTAATGGCTCATCGTTGTTTTGTATGGGTAGAGTACACAAATGACGTTTCGAGTGCAACCAAGGATTGCTTTTCCGCCGTCCGTTGATTTGCTATCATCTTGCGGAGTTCTGTTGGTCTGTGGTCGGGGTTGTAGTCTCGGCCCTCGTTCCGATTGGGAGGATGTCCTCACCAGTGATCGCCACGGCGCTATATTCGATAAGTTCTAATTTTCCAAGGTCTGGCCCTCGTTGAGGACTACCGGTCAGGGTCAAGATCTGAGCTGCAGGGTGGATCAGGAGGTCAGCCTTCATGAATCGCTCCCTGATTGAAGACATGCGAGGTTATATTCAGCCTGTACACTCGCGATAATTACTCTGAGTATGTCGAAATCCCAGCAAAAGTGATGGTTCCATTGGTAAACACCAATTAGCTCCGCTTGCGTGTCGATTTGCGTCTGATCAAATTTAACTTTCTTTATGGGGTGGTATTAAACTTTTACATAAAACAGTCGGTGAAAGGACCAATTTGGCTAGCAATCGAAAATGAGGTATTATTCAGGTATATGAAATAGTATTCAAATACATGAAAAATTTAATAAACCTTTCACCATTCTCCGGCGCTTCATGCAACGATGACGATCGCTCATAAGGTATGTGTTTGATGACCAAATTGGTGAAATCATCGGCGCGCACACTGGATATTCTTGAGCTTATCGCTGCTCATCCAGGCGAACTAGCGCTTTCAGAAATAGCTAAAAAATTAATGATCCCTATAAGTAGTATGCACGGGCTCGTCCTCACACTCAAGACTCGAGGATACTTAGTTCGCGATCCCGCATCTCTCTGCTATCGAATGGGTCCAAAGTTTGCTCAATTAGCTGTAGTTCATGGCACCTTGGTTGAATTAATTGCTCATGTTGCGCCTGTTATGGATCGGATAGGGACTGCTTGTAAAGAAGCGGTCACTATGTCCGTTCTTCAAGGAGACAAGATCGTTTTTATCAGCAATCGACCGGCCACCTCCATTGTGCAGGCAGTAAATGCTATAGGCACTAGTCTTCCCGCCCATGCGACTGGGTCGGGGAAGATTATGCTCGCCTATCTAACCGATGAGGAATTCGAACGCACCTACCCCAATAACAAGCTACCTCGGTTAATGGCCAGTACTATCAGCACGAAAGTTGAACTAAAGCAGGCTGTCCTCGAAGCGAGACGGAGGGGCTACGCCTACGATGATGAGGAATCAGAGAGAGGTGTTTGGGCGGTTGCTGGCTGTATCAGAAACTCCGTTGGCAGACCTATGGCTGCCCTATCCGTCGTTGTGCCGGTCATTCGTGTCCAGGCGAATGATATTCCGTATTGGACAAGCCTCGTCGTCGAAGGTGCGGCAGAGATAAGCTCCAAACTCGGTTTTGTATCTAGCACAGAGTGAGGAAAAGGTCTACCCCTTCTTCCCTGACCAGTTTAATGGGGGTAGGCATTAAGGACGATAAGCTATGAGACATTGGAACAGGATTGGGTTGCTGGTGCCATCCAGCGATACTGTCATGGAGCCGGACTTATGGCGGCGGCTTCCTCCCCAGGCCTCTATCCATGTAGCCAGGATGTACCTAGAAGACACAACCGTGGCTGGGGAAGAGAAGATGCTGCTTGAGGAACTGGCGCCGGCAGCGCGTAGGCTGGCTTCCATCAATCCTGAGTTGATCATCTTTGGTTGCACCTCAGCTGCAGCTTTACACGGTATGGATGGTGATGCAGCCATAGCAAATCGTGTGCAGGAAATTACTGGATGCGACGCAATTACATTGACCCAGGCTTCGATAAGTGAAATCAAGAAGCTTCAGGTAAAGCGATTGTTCCTTTTCACACCCTATGTTGCTGAACTAACCGAGCGACTGGCAAATACTTTTAGAGAAGCCGGGTTGCCCGTGATTGGATCGGAAGGCCTGGGTCTGGATAACGATCTCGCTATTGCGGCCGTATCTCCTGAAGAAATCCGGGATTATGTGGCTGCTGCAGTAAAACGCTGCCACCTACATCCTGATGCCGTGTTTGTTTCTTGTACGACTTTCCGCGCCTTTGATGCGGTGGAGGCAATTGAAAGGGAGCTCGGCATCCCGGTGGTGACCAGCAATCAGGCTGCGTTTGAATTTCTTCTTCACCATCTTAGTCTTGAAAAGCACGAATGAAGCAGTCGCAGGAACATGGCTGCCTGTAAAGGGACCTGGAAATGGCGAACACGAAGAGGTATGTGCTTGATGAAAAAGGGTTGTTGGATTCAGTGCGGGAGGAATCGGTCGTCAAACTTTTACAGAAGGTCATCCGAATAGAGAGTACCAATCCGCCTGGAAACGAGCTGGACCTGGCCAAGATGCTGGCGGATTACTTTACAAGAGCGGGGCTTGGACCCGAATTGTTGGAGTATGAGGTGAAGCGAGCCAATTTGATCACCCGCATACCTGGGACAGGAGAGCGACCGGGCTTGATCTTTAGTGCTCATATGGACACCGTACCAGCCGGAGAAGTGCCATGGATGTTTCCGCCCTTCTCAGCAACCCTACATGAGGGAAGGATCTACGGTCGAGGAGCGGCTGACATGAAAGGCGGCTTAGCGGCCATGACGGAGGCAATGGTAATCCTGGCCCGAAAAGGTTTCTCGCCAAAGGGAGATCTTATTGCAGCCTTCACCTATGATGAAACACATGGACTTCAAGGGGCAAAGCGGTTGGTGGAGGAAGGGCACCTGGAGGGCGCCGGGGCGGTGTTGATAAGCGAACCCAGCACCTTGGAGGTGTTTGTTGCGGAGAAGGGGGCTCTATGGCTCAGGTGTCGGGCGGAGGGAAGGACGGGTCATACATCCATGCCACACCTGGGTCAGAATGCCATCTTTGAGATGACCCGCTTTTTATGTCGACTCGAAGCGGAATTGGACATCAGCACCCATGAGCATTCTCTGCTTGGGACCGCTACCTTCACAGTGGGCACAATCCAGGGAGGGGTGACCATCAATGTTATCCCCGACGCTTGTGAAGCAGAAATAGATATTCGCCTTGTTCCTGGGCAGGATTATCAGGATGTCATCCTGAAAGTGCGGGATTTAGCTGGGGAAGGTGTATCGGTTGAGTTGATTGATTGGAAGGAGCCGGTGGAGAGCGACTCTGAGACGGACATCGTTAAACTCGCACTGGCGGTTGTCCAGGAAATCACTGGCCAACCGCGCTCCCCCAAGGGGGTGGCTTACTACACCGACGGCGCGATTTTAGCGAATCGTCTCCAAATCCCTATGGTCAACATCGGCCCTGCCGACACTGGCATGACGCACCAACCAAACGAAAATGTCGAGGTTGAACGTCTGGTGCAAGCGGTCAAGATTTTCTTGCTGATCGCTAACCGGTACCTTACCTAATTGCAGGTGGGTAATGATGACTGAACTGAAGAAAGCCAACGTGCTAGCAAGGGAACAGTATATATGGGGTTTGGGCTTTGCCCACACCCCACATATACTCCCTTTTTCCCACTGGCAATTGCTTTTTTCGGTAGACCCTCTGATAGAAAGGGATTCAAAAGACAAATCATGAATTTGCATATCGAAGAAGAGCTTTGCTGTGATGTGCTGGTCATTGGGACGGAGGGAACTGGTGCCAGGGCAGCCCTCGAAGCAGCTGAACATGGTGCTGACGTTCTTGCGGTTACCAAGGGGTTCATGGCCCGAAGCGGCGCTACGCTGACGGCTGATGGCGAGATCGATGTTGATAGCCGCAGCGCGCGCAATCTATTTGGGGTTGATGGATCTCCGGATGACAGCCCAGAACAGTTCGCCAGGGACATGATATTAGAGGGGGATTATCTAGGGGACCAGCGGTTGGTGGCCATTCATACCGAAGAAGCTCCCGCGCGGGTGAAGGAACTCGTGGATTGGGGAGCTCAGTTGGAAGGTTTCATCCAGGCTCCAGGCCATACCTATCCCCGAGGTTTGTGGATCCCTGGCTTGAAGTTGGCTAGATTGTTAGCCAGGCGGATGGTAAAAAGAGGCATCTCGATCCTGGAAAATACAATGGTGCTGGAATTGTTGCATGACGATGACGGCGTATTGGGTGCTGTTGCCCTGCACCTCCCCACGGGCAGGCTGTTACTCTTGAGAAGCCGGGCTATTGTGATGGCCACCGGAGGAGCGATGCGAGTTTTTCCATTAACCACCGCTCCTGAGGAATTGACCGGGGATGGCATGGCGATGGCTCTTCGGTGTGGGGCTGCCTTACAGGATATGGAATTTCCCATGTTCTTGCCATATTGTTTCCTGACCCCTCCATCCCTCAGAGGGGTAATTTTCCCCTATGATGTAAGCACATTAATGGAGGTGCATGCTCTCAATCGGAATGGGGAACGTTATATGGCGCGGTGGGATCCCGAGCGTATGGAGAGGACAACTCGGGATATTAACTCAGTAGCCGCGGCGATGGAAATTCGAGCGGGGAGGTGTTCTAAGGCTGGAGGGACATACTTGTCCTTCAAACACCTACCGCGCAACCTGGTGGACTTCTCAGCAGAATGGTTCCCGGGGAATCTCCGTAACTGGCGCGCTTCGGGTTTCAACCTGCGCAACTTTTTCCTCTACATAGGAGAAGAGGCATGGGAGGTTGCGCCGGCCAGCCATTTTTGGAACGGCGGCATAAGGATCGATGAGCACTGCGCGACAGGTGTACCGGGTCTTTTTGCCGCCGGTGAAGGGACGGCCGGCATCCACGGGGCCAATCGTCTGGCAGGAAATGCCCTGACGATGACTCAGGTGTGGGGAAAACGGGCGGGCTTATTCGCCTCCCGTTTTGCTAAAAATAAGAAGCTTCGCAAACCACCCAACGTAGAAGTAGAGCATGTAGTTCAAACAATTGCTCGCCTCAAGACCGAATCCTCGGGCCCTACAGTCATAGAGGTGCGTCGAGAGATCAGGCGCATCGCTGGTGACCTGGTGGGGATCATCCGAGAAGAAAAAAAATTACAGCAGGCACTTAAAGCCATCGCTGACCTTCGTCGTGATCTGGCGCGCCAACATGTAGTCAATCAAGATCCTCGCTTCAATCGGGAATGGGTGGAAGGTTTGCAGAATGAGAACTCGCTGGACGTGCTGGAAGCGATCGTGCGCCCAAGCATTGCACGGCAGGAAAGCCGCGGCGCGATGTATCGGGTAGATTATCCTGCCACTGACGACGATCGCTGGTTATGTAATTTAATCCTTAGGCGTAAAGATGATCAATGGGAGATGCAAGAGGCGCCTGTGAATTCTATTTATCTTTCTCTCCCTACAGGCACGCGCAGATACGGCAGGAAGGGGGAAAGTAATCGTGGATAATCCGAAGTTAATTTCTGTTCAAGTGCGGCGCGGTGACAAGAATGAAAGCGAGCTGGTAGCTTATGAGGTGCCTTTAGAAGATGGTCAAAGCGTACTTGGAGTTCTTCAGTACATTTATGACCATCTTGATCCCAGTATTGGATTTACCTGCTCCTGTCGGATTGGTTTATGTTCATCATGTCTTATGCGCGTGAATGGGAAGGTGGTGCAGTCCTGTACTACCTTAGCTGATGGCGACATGGTTATTGAGCCTTATAAAGAAGATACTCTGGTGAGAGATTTGGTGACGGAACTCCCGCTAATTAGTCGGGCAAGTCTCAGCAAACCCAATATTTAAAATCATTGCCGGGATGAAGAAGTATGATTTGAGTCCTTTTCAGGACTCGCTTAGTTGCCTTCAAGTCAATCATCTGACGGAATTCGTAATTTCTTCTAGTGGTTTTAAGAAAATTCTGCCCTTTTTGCAGGAGGATGAGAGGATGAGAACCAAGAGTTTGAAAGGCCGCGACTTCCTGGCTGTTACTGATTTCACTCGGGAGGAGATAGAGATCATCCTTGATGTGGCAGAGGATCTCAAGCGCGAACGAGCGAAGGGGATATATCACGATGATCTACTCCGTAGCAAGACGCTCTTCATGATATTTTACAATCAATCTCTGCGCACACGGAATTCCTTTGAGGCTGGAATGACGCAGCTTGGTGGCCATGCACACTATCTCGATCCATCGAAGATTTACACACCAGTTATGGAAGGCCGGGAGGTGGCCTATAGCACAGAGCGTGTTTCTGATGTCGCACGTGTTCTCGATCGGATGGGAGATGCCATTGCCATCCGATGCTATGGCGACCCGGTCGATTGGGAATACGGTGCGGCGCATGCCATGCTGAGAGAGTTCGCCCGATGGACTGACATCCCGGTGATCAATATGGAAGATGACATATATCACCCTTGCCAGGGTTTGGCGGATATACTTACCGTGAAAGAAAAGTTTGGGGGTTTCTCCGGTATCAAGTTCGTCATTTCCTGGGCTTACTCGCCCAGTGTGCATAAGCCGAGAGCCGTACCTCAATCAGCCATTCTCTACGCCACGATGATGGGTATGGACGTGACGCTTACCCATCCGAAAGGGATGGATCTCGCACCTGATATCCTATCTCAATGTAAAGAATACTCTAAGGCGACCAATGGCTCGTTTGAGATCGTTCACGATTTTGAAAGCGCATTTGAAGGCGCTCATGTTGTATATCCCAAAGCCTGGTGCGCCACGCCCCTCTTCCAACCCCCGATCGGAGAAGCCAGCGAAGAGAAGACACAGGAAATCTTTGAGAAGCATAAAGATTGGATCTGCACTAAGAAGATCATGGACCTGGCTGACAAGCATGCCATCTATATGCACTGCCTTCCAGCAGATAGGGGATATGAAGTTGCCAACGATGTAATGGATAAGACTGAAGGTTCTGGTTGGACTTCGGTAATCTTCGATCAAGCTGAGAACAGGCTCCATGGGCAGAATGCTGTTATGACATTGGTTATGTGAATAACGCGGCACGACGAGTTAGTGAGGTCTGAAGAATTTCTGATTTAAGAAAGGGAATATAAGCAATGACTACTCAGGCCAGACCCTAGTGTAGGTGCTCGAAGTTGGAGAAGTTCTCTCACTTCGCTCGGATAGATGATTTCCGTTAAAAATTTTGGAATGGTCGTTGAACAAAAGAGGAGATTAAATATGTATCAGGGCGGATATACAGGTAGGACGGCATGGATCGATCTGACAAAGAAAACAGCAAGTATCGAGCCTACTGACCATGAACTTACACGGCTTTTTATGGGTGGAGCAGGTTTTGGTGTTAAGCTGCTCTATGACCTTGTTCAACCTGGAACTGATCCATTAAGCCCGGACAATGTGCTTGTGTTTGCCCCAGGTCCGCTAACGGGCACAAGTGCACCTTGTAGTAGTCGTATCACAGTAACCGGTCGCTCCCCTCTTACAGGCGCAGTTGGGATGGCTACCTCAGGTGGGCAGTTCCCGGCAGAGATGAAATTCTCCGGTTTCGACATTATTGTGGTTCAAGGGCAGGCTACTGATCCTGTCTATCTGGTAATCGAGAACGGGGAAATACGTTTTCGCTCGGCTAAGAAAATTTGGGGCGCTAATACCACGGATTGTCAACTGTTTATCAAGCAGGAGCTTCGCAATCATAATTTCCGAGTGGCATGTATTGGCCAAGCAGGCGAGCGGCAATCTCTAACAGCCTGCATCATTAACGAGCGGCGTGCCATGGGGCGCAAGGGCTTAGGAGCGGTGATGGGCGCGAAGCGACTTAAAGCGATCGCGGTGCGCGGGGACTGCAAACCGGCAATCGCCGAGCCGCCGCGGTTCCAGGCGGAACGGCAACAGCTTCTGGCAAGGTTCAAGGCCCACCCGGCCCTTTATTCTGAGTTCAGTAGGTATGGCACATCCTCACTGATCGATCTCACCTCTGAGATGGGCATCTTTCCGGCTCGCAACTACGCCGATACTGGCAAATTCACGCCCATTGAGCAGATTGGATATCAAGCTCAGGCGAAGGATATTATCCATAATAATCCCTGCCACACATGTCCGGTGGCGTGTAGCCAGGTTCGTATCGCTCGATCAGGTGAATACCAGGGTACTTTGACTGAAGGTCCAGAATTTGAGACCTCATGGGCGTTTGGCGGGGATACAGGAGTTTCCCATGTTTCGGCGATTTATCACGCTGATCGACTATGCGATGAGTATGGATTGGACACGATTACTGTCGGGGCGACGATCGCTTTCGCAATGGAATTATTTGAGCGCGATATTCTTACCATAGATGAGACGGATGGATTGGAACTTCGCTTTGGAAACCACAAGGCGATGATCGAGATGATCCATCGGATTGCTCGAAGGCAGGGGTTTGGCGAAGTGCTGGCTGATGGCGCACTCAGAGCGAGTCAGCAGATCGGACGCGGGTCAGAGCGCTATGTTATGCATATTAAGGGCTTAGAGCTGCCCGGCTATGATGTACGTGCTGCAAAGGCGCAAGGACTGAACTACGCTACCGCGTTTACTGGTGGCGATCATAATCGCGGCTACGCGTTTCAGGAGATCTATGGCGTACCGGTTCCAATACAGGTTGACCGGTGTGATCCGGAAGGTAAGCCAGAGCTGACGATGTGGAACCAAGTTATGGAAGCAGCTTTGTGTGATTGTCCGACATTTTGTTCGTTCATGATCAGTGATGGTCTTCTGAGGGATACCGAGCAAGGGATGTCGAAGGAATTATCTGAGCAAAGGGTGGGCACGGTCTCTGAAATGGTCAGTGCGGCGACGGCGATTGAGTTCAGCCCCAGCGAGCTAATTTTGCTTGGTGAACGAGTTAACACGCTGGCAAGATGCTTCAACCTGCGGGAAGGTTTTTCTCGAAAAGACGACTATCTGCCTGTTCGACTGTCTGAAGAACCCATCCCTGCCGGTCCATCAGAAGGGTATCTCACTTCGCGGGAGGAGCAGGATGGACTCCTGGACCAATATTATGAAGTCTATGGTTATGATCAACGAGGAGTTCCTACCCGTGAGCGATTGCGTCGGCTTTCATTGGAAAGTGTGGCAGATGATCTCGAGGCGCTCGGACTGGACCTAGAATAGGTGAAAGTTAAGCTCCGTTGTTTTGGTGGAATAAGGACCGCAGTAGGATCCAGAGAAATCATTTTGGAGGTTCCAGAGCAGATCACTCTCCATGGATTATTTCGGTTAGTTGAATCAGAATACCCCCAAATACCGCTTAGTGTTTATGAGGAAGATGGATTCCGCAGGCGTTTCCGGGTGCTGATTAACGGCCGAGATACTTTCACCCTCCAGGGGACAGATACGGTCCTGGTAAATGGCGATATAGTTGCCGTCTTTCCTCTCATCGTAGGTGGTTAATGGATTATGACACGATGGATAACAATTTTATATATGTCCCGCATCACGTCGGTGATGGATCAACAGCCTTCTGATTGATAGGTCATTGCCGAGGATTGAGAACCACGACTCCAAGGGGACAAACGCCTACACATAATCCGCAGCCGTCACATTTGTCGGAATCGACGCGTGCAACTTCTTCTTCTCCATACATTGTGATCGCCTGGTATCCCCCCGAATCACAGGCTTTGACGCAAATACCACAACCGTTGCAACCCTGCTCATCGATTCTTGCCACCAGCTTTATGGAGAGATCCAAATCAGGGAATCCGCTGATATAAGTCAGTGCTTTGCCGATCATGTCCTCTGACGCACTGAACCCGTGTTTCTCAAGGTACTTGGATAAACCCTTGGTAAGCTTATCGATAATAGAGATGCCGTTCCACATCACGGCGGTACAGATCTCAACCAGAGATGCGCCACACAACAAATACTCGACTGCGTCTTTCCATGTTGATACCCCGCCACAACCAAGAATGGGGATTTCCAAGGCGTTGGCTATGCTAGCAGTACAACGAAGCGAAACCGGCTTTAAAGCCGGACCACCGTAACCACCGAAGATGCCTATTCCGCCAACATTGGGCAAAGGGGCAAAGGTGTCAAGGTCGATTCCCGCTAAACCAGATAGACTGTTGGTTGTGGTTACTGCATCAGCGCCTGCTTCGGCTGCTGCACGGGCAAGCACGACGATATCAGTCACATTCGGAGTGAGCTTTACGATCACTGGCAGTTCCGTCGCTTCTCGTACCCATCCGACTGCCAAACTTAGTGATTGCGGATCCTGACCTAATTTGCTACCTCTCTCTTCAGCGAAATTGGGACAGCTGGCGTTCATTTCAAAGCCATCGACGCCATGTGGTTCCAGACGGCGGACAACCTCTTGCCAGTCGAATGGATCGCCGCCTCCCATGATGCTGGCGATAATCGGCCGGTCGGGAAAGGAGGCACGAATGAGATCGATTTCTTTTTCCCATCGGTCAACCGTCATGTCGCTAATTAATTCGATATCAACCATACCTCTCTTATCTCGCCCCGATTTGATCACATATACGCGTGGGCTTGGATGTTTTGTTGGCACCAAACCTATGGTCTTTAGCACAGCCCCTCCCCAACCAGTTTTAAAAGCTTCGATGACCATCGCACCATTCGCGGTTGGTGGACCGGCGGCGAGAAGAAATGGATTTGGAAAATTGATGCCTAGAAAATCAGTGCTTAATGTTGACATGATGATCTCCACATTCGTAAAATTGCAGCCGGTAAAGTTATTGAATAATTCTTATCAAGTATCTTTTTTCTTTCGGAAGTAATCTAGAACTACATTAGCAGCTACCTGAAGGTGGTTTCTCATCGCCGCCGCGCCAGCCTCACCATCATGGTGGCGAAGGGCTTCCAGGAATTCTTGATGATCAGAAATGCCGGCGGCCATATCGTCGTAGAGTTGGGTTTGCACGGCCAGATACATTCTAATTTGAGTCGTGATGCCTTCGAGTACTCCCATCAGCCGTTTGTGATCCGCCATTGCCCAGATGTGGCTGTGAAATTGGAAATCCAGTTCGGTTACTTTCGATGATTCACCCGCTTTCGCGGCGGTTATCATCGCCTCTAATGTTCTTTCTAAACTATCTATGTCTTCAGTTGTGACCCGCTTAGCGGCCAATCGAATGGTCTCTTCTTCGAGGATGCATCGAAGAGAATAGACCTCGCGAATATCCCGTTCGGAGATTGTGGAAACAAAACTGCCGCGACCTGGATGACTGTCCAGAAGCCCCTCGGTTTCCAGTATGCGGAACGCCTCCCGTAGGGGGCCTCGACTGACGCCCAATTGACGGGCTACTTCGACCTCGACTAGGCGCGTTCCGGGAGGGATTTCACCTGTCGCGATTGACTCACGCAATAGAGCAGCCACATCAAAGGCTAGATTTGATCTTTCTAGTTCGCCAAGATTTTGAAGGCCCGTTCCCATTTGTCCATTTTCTTTCTATTTACGCATCAGCGGCTTATGGAAGTAATCATGCCATTCCTTGCGGTTGATAATCAAGTATTTTATAGAACAGCCCGATCGTCAAAGAAAGCATGTGCTTCTGAGCGTTCGTATATATCCTAGCTCATAATCGTAGAAATTGTCAACAGTAATATTGTTGACAATTTATCTTTCTACTGCTAGGATAAAAGTAATATTCTAAAAAAACTTTGTTCACTATAGGCGCACAGCGCAAGCCCATTTTTATTATGGGTCATATCGTAAGTTCCGTAGATTACCGGTATTGTCGCTGTATTGTGAATTCCATCATTAATTCCGGAACCGATATCCATCAGGGCTGGGGAAGGGCCAGAGGGGAAATTACGCTGTAACATGCTATGAGGATCAACTATGACATTTAAGATAACCGACATACGAGCTAGAGAAATTATTGATTGCCGAGGTTTCCCTACTGTAGAAGTCGACGTTTGGGTCAATGGCGAGCTTTGTGGACGGGCGGATGTTCCCGCGGGTCGGTCAACTGGCAAACGCGAAGCAGTAGAGTTGCGGGACGGTGGGAAGCGATGGGGCGGGTTAGGTACGACTGTTGCTGTCAAGAACGTAGTCGATATTATTCGACCCGCGCTTGTCGGCTGGGACCCGCGAGAACAGCGGGCGATCGACATGCTGCTTTGCCAATTGGATGGCACCAAGAATAAATCTAACCTTGGCGCTAACGCTATCGTAGGGGTATCCCTTGGCGTGGCTAAGGCAGCCGCGAAAGTATCTGGCCTCCCATTTTATAAATATATCAATACCAATGCACATATCATCCCCGTTCCTCTTGTAAACTTGATCAATGGTGGGAAGCTCACATCGAACGATCTTGAGATCCAAGAGTTCATTGTGATGCCAGTGGGGGCAAACGATCTCAAACATGGATTACAAATTTGTTATGAAATAAATCTGCTTTTGCGTGACTTAATCGTCGATAAATACGGCAAGATCGCGGTAAATGTCGGCGACGAGGGCGGTTTTGCCCCACCTATGACTGGAATAAACGAACCGATGAAAATGTTATCAAAGGCAGTGAAGGCATCTGGTTACGCAGATATGATCATTTATGGGATGGATGCAGCGGCAAGTCATTGGTACGACTGGGACAAGTGTGTTTATTGCATGGAAGGTGAGGAGATGACACGCGACGATGTCATCGATATGTATGTCAAGCTGTGTCGCGATTACCCTATAGGGTCGATTGAAGATCCACTCATGGAGGATGATTTTGAGGGGCACGCTATTCTTACCAAGAAACTTGATGGCGTGCAAATTGTTGGTGATGATCTGTTTACGACAAATGTGGAGTACATCAAACGTGGAATTGAAGTCGGAGCTGGAAATGCGATCTTGTGGAAGTTCAACCAGGTTGGCACGTTGACCGAAGCTTTGGATGCCGCGGATCTTGCCTATCGCGCTGGTTTTGGCGTCCAGGTCTCTGAGCGGTCAGGTGAGACAGAAGACACATCTATCGCCGATTTGTCGGTAGCATTGAATGCGGGCCAGATAAAGACCGGCACGACGCGCAGTGAGAGGACGAGTAAGTACAATCAACTGTTGCGTATCGCCGAAGAACTTGGATCGCAAGCTTATTACCCTGGCCGTAATTTTCGGAGACCCTTCTAAGGAAAGCAACGTGGGTAGAAAACGCAAACAGTACATCCGCAATCGCGATCGATTGACTTCCCACGGAAACTCATCCTTGCGCAATGCGGCCACCGAAATCATCGAGCATGCCTTGGAGGCGGCTGATCCGTACACAGCCGTGAATCGTCTCGTGCGTCTCCAGAACGAGAGGTTGACAGTAGGGGATCTGACCCTTGATCTGAAGGATTACGATCGCATTTTCATCCTCGGCGCGGGGAAGGCATCTGGTGGAATCGCCCAGGCCTTAGAGGAAAAACTAGGTAACCGGATCTCAGATGGGTTGTTTGTGCTTAAGCACGGGGATGAGGCTGCCTTACACCGTACGCGGGTCATCTACGCCGATCATCCCATCCCGGATGAAAACAGCTATCGGGGGGGCCAGCTTATGGCCTCCATGGCGGAGACATTTACCGATAAGGACCTCGTCTTCGCCGGGATCACCGGCGGCAGCTCCGCTCTGCTCGCGTTGCCGGTGGAAGGAATAACTCTTGAAGACATCCAACAGGTCAATCAACGTCTCATGCTCAGTGGCGCAGATATCGTCCAAATTAATGCCATCCGAAAGCATCTGTCTCGAATCAAGGGTGGTTGGCTCGCAAAAATGATCCTGCCCGCAACCCTGATCAACCTCACCGTTTCAGATGTGGTTGGAGATATGTTGGACTATATTACCGGGCCAACCGTTCCCGACACATCAACTTTGGAGGACGCGCGCTGTGTGATGGATGAATACAATCTTTGGGATAGCTTTCCAGCTTCAGCCAGTGAGTATTTGCGTAGAGGTGGAAGTGCGGAGGAGACGCCAAAAGACTTCAGGAATTTACCCTTGCATTCATTCGTTGTCGTCGCTGGCGATGTTGCTTGTGTTGCTGCTGCGGAGCGGGCAGGTGAGCTGGGCTTCAAGTCGATGATCTTGACATCCATGATCAAGGGGGAGGCCAAGGAAGCCGGCTCGTTTCTTGCCTCGATTGCACAGGAAGCATTGAGATTCGGACGACCCATTGCTCCACCATGTGCTATCATCGCTGGTGGGGAAAATGTGGTAACCATCGGATCGAAGGATCGAGGGAGCGGTGGCCCGAATCAGGAGTTCGCACTTTCTGCTAGTATTGACGTCGCAGGGCTGGAAAACGTCGTGATCGCTGCAATTGATACGGATGGTTTCGACGGTTCCACTGAGTCTGCAGGTGCCATAATCGATGGCAGCACCAAAGCATCTGCGGAGGCCCAAGGTTATAACCCCAAGGAGGTATTACGGAAACATGATGTTGATGGGATGTTGCATGTGATTGGAGATGCTGTCATCACTGGGCCGACAGGCACAAATGTGAATGATCTTAAGATTTTGCTTGTGATAGAAGCTAGATTCAACGCACAAGTGCAACTTTGAGGGTCGAAAAGAGAGGTAAGTTGCGCTAATTTCAGTGCCTCTCATGCAGCTAAGTCAAAAGAGTACAGATGATTTACCATATTCAACCCAAGACCGTTCCAGAGTCGGCGGCCCCTTATAGCCCGATCGTCAAGGACGACACTTATGCTCATCTTGCAGGTTTAGTGGCTGCTGACTTTCCCGAAGGTCAAGCGGTGCTCGGAGACGTTGCGGAGGAAACCCGCGCTGTGTTGACTGCTATCCGCAGTATGCTTCAGGAAATTGGACTTGATATGGATCGTATTGTGCGAACCGATGTGCATCTGGTTAGCCTTGATGACTTCGACACCATGGACGCCGCCTACCGTGAGTTTTTTGATATCGGTCATTACCCGGCAAGAACCACAACGGAGTCTGCTCGGTTATTTGGCGGGAGTCGAGTGGAGATCACTTGTATGGCAAGGCTTTTGTAAAAGGTGATAGATCTACTTTTCCGACAGGGCCTGCTCACTTCAGACCAATAAAGGAGTTTTTGGGGCGGCTATTCAAGATCGAATTGGCCCTATTCATCTAAAGCCGAAGTAAAGACAGGTATACTTCGACCGGGTAGATATCTACAGTGGGTTTGCTCAATATATAATTTAGCATCTTGGTTGATAGAAACACAGTTCAAGAACTTACACTCTTATTTCCACGCAATTAATGGAGGGCTAAACATGGGAAATGAAACAAAAAAAACGGTGGTTAATTCTTGGAACGAATGGGATCCGCTAAAACATGTGATTGTCGGCCGGGCTGACGGCACGATGATCCAAGCGCCTGAACTTGCTGTTCAACGCGAATGGCCAGAGCACGGTTTCACTTCGGGAAAATACGGGCCTTACCCGAAGGAGATGGAAGAGAAGGCTAATGAACAGTTAGATAATCTTGCTCGAATCCTTGAGCAGCGGGGCATTCGGGTTGACCGGCCGACTCCGATCGATTTCAGCCAGGCTGTACAGACACCTGATTGGGTGCAAGAAACGATGTTCGGCTGCATGCCACCGCGAGACCTATTGCTGACAGTTGGCAATGAAATCCTGGAAGCCACCATGTCCTACCGCAGCCGGTGGTATGAGTATCTCTGCTACCGCCCGTTGCTTGAACAGTACTTCAAGCAGGATCCGAACTTCCGTTTTGAGGCGGCGCCCAAACCGCGTTTGACAGAGGGTACGTACAAGAGAGACTTCTGGAAGAATTGGAAGTCTTTGAGTGAAGAGGAAAAGTGGAAGAAGGCTGAGGAGAACGATTGGATCCCGACCGAGAAGGAACCGCTGTTTGATGCTGCCGATGTTGTGCGTTGCGGAAAGGACCTTTTTGTCCAAAAGTCAATGGTTACCAATGATGCTGGTATTGACTGGTTGCAACGCCATTACCCTGACCATCGAATCCATAAAGTTTGGTATAAAGAGCTTACGCCATGGCATATGGACACGACCATCGTTCCTCTTCGCCCTGGTCTAGTATTCTTCAATCCAGTGCGAACCCCTCTAGAAAAGGCACAAAGGGAACTGTTCGAGAAGAATGATTGGGAAATTATGGAGGCGCCGGAAACGGTTCTAGAAAAGAAGAGGCCGATGACCTTCTGTAGCCTGTGGCTCAATATAAACCGTCTCGTACTTGACCCCAAGACTGTCTGTGTTGAAGCCAGTGAGACTCCGGTTATCGAGATGCTCGATAAACATGGATTTGAGGTCATTCCGGTTCCCTTCTATGAAGTGTCGCCATTCGGCGGCGGTCTACACTGTGGGACAGCAGATGTACTCCGGGAAGGGACGCTTGAGGATTACTTCCCCAAACAGGTGGAGGGATTCTAATTCAGACATAATCAATTTATGAATATGAGCTGTACGAACGGGACAACACTCGTATTTAAATAAAACAAAAAAGTGGTGGGATGAAGATAAGGTTGTGGTGTAGCTTCATTTACTGCTCTATGAATAATAGTTACTTTGGGAGGAAATTACCTTTGGAATAAGCGGATTATCAAAAGCTCTTGAATATTAGTGATGATTCGGGCGGCTAGCGATTGGCGACATGACGACCTGCAGGCATCCTTTCCTGATGATCGTGTCTACTTCTCAGTCGCCCAGGCGCTGACGAGTGACGACGATGTCAGGCCACTCATCGATGCTAACCCGGTTAAGCCACTTGCCACGCCTATCATAGCTGCCATAACGCTTTCCACGCTTTTTCCATGGTCAGCCTGCCCTGGCAGTCCAGGGGATCTTCGACTGGAAGCGCAGGTACCAGTATTCTCCAGCACGTTTGTCCGCCAAGATGTACTGGTAGATCCATTCATGGCTAGCACGAAGTTCAAAGTTCGACCCTAGCCAGCCCGAGATATGCTCAGGGCTCCAGTCCTGGCGGATCAGGAACTCGATTAAAGTCCGGGCAGAGAGATCGAATGCAAGTCGAAGGCTTGACTTATAAAATAGTTTTTATATATAATATATTATATTATTTTTCATTTAGCATGGAATTGAAGATCTTGCGGGAGCCTTCCTCTCCGGGGAGTTCGTTGTAAGGAAAAATGATATGGCAAATGAATTGATGCCTCTTATCAGCGAGCACAAATCATTGGCGGAGCTAGCGCATGAGGCGATCCGAGAAAGGATCCTCTCAAGCTACTTCAAGCCAGGAGATTGGCTTCGGCAAGAGGAATTATCTCAACAGCTTGCTGTCAGCCATACGCCTGTGCGAGAGGCATTAGATCGGCTTGTAGCAGATGGGCTTGCCGAACGGGTACCACATAGGGGGGTTCGTGTCTCCACCATTGATGATAATGGTATTGCTGAGGTTTATTGTCTCCGGCTGCTTCTAGAACCTCTGGTTGGGCGTTTAACCACCATGAATATTACGAGAGGGGAACTAAGACCCCTTAAGACCATCGTAGACCAAGCCGAAAAATTGACCTTACTGGACGATATGCCTTCTCGAAGGAAGTTGAACAGGGAATTCCACAGCATGATCTGTAAGGCCTGTGGAAGTGCAATACTTAAGCGGCTGCATGAGATCATATGGAATAGGTTCCCGGATTGGATGCTCTATGAAGGTCTTTACCGTCAGCCAACTTCCTTGAAGTCACGGCTTCAACGGGAGATTAAGGAGCATCGGGCTTTGCTCGAAGCGATCGCTAATAGGGACGTCAGTCTCGTAGAACAGATATCCGCCAGCCATATCAAAGGTATGAAAGATGATCTAAAGGAGGTTTTTGGATTTTCCAGCCACATCCTCGAAGAGAAGCAACAGCAGATGGGGTTATGACTGATATTTAGTCTGAAGGTTAAAATTCTGGTCTAGGCTGTTGATCGACCTTCGCGAGCTACTGATTTAGAACACTAAAGGTAGAGAAATAAAAAAAAAGAGGTGCTGCTATGGCAAAGATCGTTAATTCCTGGAACGAATGGGATCCGTTGAAGCGAGTGATCCTCGGACGACCGCAAGGTACTCAGGTGCCGGCTCCTGAACCTGGTTGGGATCATGATTATCCTGACCACGGCTATCCTTTAGGAACCTATGGCCCATTTCCTCAGGAAATGGTGGATGCGGCTACCGAACAGATGGACAATTTTGCTAAAATCTTGGAGGACCATGGTGTCACTGTAGATTGGGTAGAAGTGCACCCGGCGCTTGCCAATGTGCGGGCATTTTCAACGCCCGATTGGACTCAATTGAATGCTCGCGGCATCAACAACCCGCGTGATCTTTTCCTGGTAGTAGGTAACGAGATCATTGAAGCTCCAGGAGCCCTCCGCTCACGCTGGTTCGAGTACCTGCACCTGAGGCCACTCTTCGAACGTTATTTCAAGGAAGATCCTGAATTCTTGTGGAGAGCAGCACCAAGACCACGTCTCACCGATGAGTCTTATAAGAAGAATTATTTCTACAACTTCAGAAACGTCTGGACGGACGAAGAGAAAGAACGGCGAATGCATGAGTGGAAATATCATTTGTCGGAAAAAGAGCCATTGTGGGACGCCGCCGATGCTTTGCGTTGTGGCAAAGACATTTTTTGGCATTGTTCGGCGGTTGTCAATAAGAGTGGTCTGGACTGGGTGAAGCGCCACTTTGCGACTCGGGATATCCGGCTACACCCGGTACAATTCGACGGTGATGTCCTTCCATGGCACATTGACTATCTATTTGCTGCGCTTCGGCCTGGCTTGGCGGTTCACAACCCGAATTGGCATCCTACCACGGAAGATTTTAAGGAGCTGTTCAGGATTAACGATTGGGAATTGATACCCGCAGCTCAGCCTACCCATCATCAAAAGGATTCGGTGAATATTATCGGTCGAAAGATCGAAGGACCGCAGCAATGTCAGATGAATACCCTCTCGCTTGGTCCGAATAAAATATGTGTTGAAGCACATGAGCTGAGGTATATCGATCAGCTGACCAAACTCGGGTTTGAGGTGATTGAAGTACCTTATAACCATGTATACCCCTTTGGTGGCATGCTTCATTGCACAACGCTTGATGTCTATCGAGAAGGCACGATGGAGGATTATTTCCCAATGCAGCTTCATGGCTATTAGGATTTTCTACGGGAGTGGAACTTGCGCTTCGATAGAGGACATGTTGTTATGTATACATGTCCTAACTAATCCGATGTGCATGTTTCAGTTGGTCAGCAGTTCCGAGAAACGTAAAGGAGAAATACCTTGCTGCTGACAGAACAAGAGTGCAAGTGTATGACTCAAAACCTTGCGGAGCCAACGGAACCAGAAATGCCAGGCATCCCGAGCCCAAACACGCTTGGCATGGAACCGATCGATCACTGTCCGATCACTGTCTCCCTGGACAGTCCGCCAGGACAGGCAATCCGGCGCCGATTCTGAACCAACCAGAGAGGCCAAGGCTTGGTTTCCCTCTTGCTGGACTTATAAGGCTCCAGCAGATGCAATCTCTGATTCTATAGGCTCTTAACCAACTTAGGGCTCCAATAGTTGCGGTCGCCCAATGCCCATCCACCGGCTCCATCAAGAAGTGTTTCAGCAACCGGCAGTTCATGCACATTAGCTGGTGCCAGATCCAGTCCCACGATCACACCCGGACAGCACACACGCAGACGCGCTCGGAAACCATAGAAGGTTTGTCGGGCCACTTCGTCATGGCCAAAGGCCTCCATACCCCTCATCCGCTGGCAGTGATAGGTCCGAGCGAAGCGACATCGCGAAGCATGCCCTTCGGGCGACGGGAACCGGAAAGCTGTCCACTAACGAAATCGCAGGATCGAAGCGGATATGCCAGAGCACATGGCGCCAAAGCTGATCCTTGACCGACCACAGATTGGCCGAATGGCGCACAAAGATCGTACGGTGAACCTCCCGCAGCATGGGAAACCAATCGCCGTAATGGCGGCGGAAGTAGGTGTAAATCCCTTTGTCGGTGTTGATTCCCAGGAATGCCCCCATGACTTCGATCGTCAGCACTTCACTGTCTGCCAACTTCGGCTGTGGTCCACGCTGGCGGAGACGCTTTCCTTTGAGCTAATCGCTGATCAAGCAGAACACTTTGATCATGAAAGTGGTATGATCCATGGTGAAGCCCCCTTTCGCTTCGATTGGTTTTGCCATCATGAAGCGTACGGGGGCTTCAACTTTTAGACAAGTGTCAGAAAAACTTACACAGTGGAGGAGATCGCAGTGCCGTACAGCCGTTCAGTGATGGCGGCCGCATTGCAGGTTGTGACGCTCTGCGCGTACATCTCAGCTAGCGCTAACATGATGGATCGCTCACTGCGCAACCTAAGATCGCGAATCTCTTGCTGGAGTTGACACCGTGAGTGAGCTGAAAACCAACTGGATTCTAGCGATCAGGATAGATCATATTGGTATAGTAGAAACTTCCCTCCGGTTCTCTTTTTTCTCAGGTGGAGGTCGATTGCATCGTGGGGAGCGATATGCAGCACATCTACACCACAATACGGATCGCGGACGCCCTGGTGTTCGCCAGCCTGATCTACTGGTTCACGGTCTCGGCCTAGACCAAGATCACCTTGGACCGCTGCTATGTGCTGGGAGGGAGTGAACCTTGGGGCCACGGCTTGTGAGTGGTAGAGATCAGGAGCGTGGTGGCCTACGAAGATATGGATCATTTCGTATCGAGCATGGTGAACGCGTTGTGTACCTTTCAGGATACCTTTCGCTACCTTGAGGCTGAGATGATGGGAATGGCATACGGCACTGCCGGGCACCTGGGTGAGATTCGGAGCAACCAGCCCATAAAGGACATCTCGGTTGAACGAAATGCCCTATGCGGGTTCACGTGAACCACTTTCCACCCCGCGTAGTAGTTCACATACAGCAGCTATAGTGCCTTCACTTTCTAGGTTCTTGATGCGAGCTAATAACTTCTTGATCTGATCCGAGGTCAAAACCGCCTGACTGGCCTGACGGAATTTTCTCTCCAACGCACCTTCCGGCAATGGGTTGGAGGGAGATCCACTGGCGACAGGGACCATGGCGCTATAGCTAGCGCCGGTATGCGTCGTGATGATTGCCCTGGCCGCCCATAAATTTTCCTCCCTATACAGACGATTCATCTCATCGGTCGTATGTAACCTAACGAGAGAGGCAAGGCGCCGCACTTCGGGGTCGGCCATCCGTTCTGGGGCGTACCAATCCGGGCCTGGCGGAATGCGTAGCAGGGCCATCGCGACCGGATAGGGAAGGCTGAATTCGGCATCAACCAGGTTAGCCGGAGCATAGTCCATGAATTGGTAGTCCTCCAACAGGTGGAAGGTCTCGATATCAACCGCGGCGATATCGGATACGTCTATGGGATGTTTCTGAATGATGATGCCGACGGCATCTAAGGCGGCATGACTCCATCGGCAAGCAGGATATGGTTTGAACTCCGAATCCATAATCTTGAAATCGTTGCCCAGCCCAGCGGTTAGCGCGTCAGGTTCAAAGTGATCGGATCCACTCATGATCCAAAAACTGTGCGGGCCATCCAACACGGCTCGGGGTCCAATGAATCCTGCCCGCGCCAATCGGGCTGCCGTCAGGCCGGCCCAAGCCGGCCAATGAACTGAATCCTTGTGCCAGGAGAGGGGGCGTGCTTCAAAATTCCAGCACAGGCCGGAAGGAAGTGGGGCACTGACCCCGGCCAAGCCGAGCGCGTGCAAGAAATCGTCGCCTTGCAATCTCATCAGCTTCGAGGCCGCGACGGCCGCGCCAAAGACCTGATGCGTACCCACGCCCCACACTTGCGCGAACCGCTCAGGTGAGGGGTTGACGGCTTCGCCCACTCGGGCGACGATATCATAGGCGGCCACCACCGCGGCGATCATCGCTCGGCCGCTAGCCTCCACCTCTTCGGCGACTGCCAGGGCTGTGGATACGATGGTCGATCCAGGATGACCGTAGAAATTGTCATCCCCAAAATCCAGGGCATTCACTGCGGCGGCGTTGCGAAACGCGCACCACGCCGGGCTACTTTTCTCAGACCGGCCGATCAGCGTGCAAATGGGATGTCCTCCCTCCTGGCGGATCATCGTATCGATGACTCGGACCAGTTCCGTTTGCGAGCCGCCCAGGGCACATCCGATGGTATCGAGAATAATATACTTGGCTTTATCCACCACCGACGGTGGGAGGTCCTCAAAGGTTAATTGTTGTGCATATTCAGCTAAGGCCATAGTGGTCATGATGATGGTCTCCTTGATTCTGAATGCAGGGTTTGTCTTACCCTTCGCAGCGATGGCTAACGTTCGATCGTAAGGTCGATCTCATTGGGGTTATCTGATTCCAGGCTCACCTTTGCGCCGGGTAGATAGGTGGCCGTCATGGCGCGATACACCTCCCGGTAGAACGGCTCCACCAAGTCGGAAAGGTCATAATCCAGCAACGCCTGGATGACAGGCGATTTGGTAACCCGGAACGAATACCGATCCGGTTTCACTTCTAACTCCTCGATTTCACACACATACTGGCAGGGAAGATCGGAATAGCGGATCATATTGGCTGGTTGGGGTTCGATTTCCAGTTCTTGATGCGCTTCACGCATCATCCAGCCCCGCTCGGCTCCCCATTGACACAGCCCATGCTAGGTTGATGCCAAGCCCTGGGCGCCAAAATCCTCCCGCGCCTGGGTGGCGAAGGCTTGATAGACGCCACCCACCAGCCGATGGCCTCGTTTTAGCGCGTATAATGCGCCCTCCAATTCATTCTTGGCCTGGTAGCTTTCCGCCAAACGGATCCCTAACGCTGTCGGGGGATCAAACTTGCATGGTGTTTCCCGGGGCGGCATCACCCAATGGAAGCTGCAGATCTTATCGCCCTTCATCTTGTTTTGATGAATGACAACATGGCCATCCGGGTGATAAGTACCGGCGCAGGCTTGATGGAACTCGTCGCAATACACATGTCCCCATCGGTAAGAGCCCCGCTCTCTCCAGACATCGGCTACTGGGCATAGGGTAATATCGTGAACGACGTAATGCGGGGAAAAATAGCCTTTCTGCACGCTATCTTGCGCGAGGTAGACGCTGGCTGCATCCCAGTTACGTATCAGGGTCTCCATGTGGATCTCTTTCCCCAAAGCGAGATGCGCCTGCCGCATTTCCTCGCCCCGCCATCGTCCATAGCGACGAGTCGCATAGCGAACCGTCATCTCCCCATCATAACCAAAATGATCGAGTGTAGCGGTGACCAAATAATAATAAAGCAGGCCTTCGATGCGTTCGATCCGATGTAAGGCCTGCACCAGCTCGTTAAGTTCAAGTTGATCCAGCATTTTGAGTAGCTTGAATTTCTCCTCATTGTCCATGGGCTTGGATGTTGGTGTGCCTGATCCTATTAATTTCCTTCGCATTATAACTCGGAACGTACAAAGCACTAAAATCCTGGTCGATGCAGAAAACCCTGCCATCCGGCGCTCCTCCGTTCTATCCCGGATCATCTTGGGAACGAGTCTCGAACGAAAGATTTTACGCACCTCATTCGCCAAACTTACCCGAAGCAACCGGGTTTCGCACCCAGCACAGTGTAGGAAATCCGCATTGTTGTGGAGAGTCGCGGGGTATTCCACCATAACAAATATCGTCTTACGTTTTTAAACAAGCAAGGGGGCAATGGAGGGATGCATAACATAATTGCTGAGGCAAGGGAAATGAGGTAACGCACTCTCACTGTTTATATGACAGACAAGAAACTCGAAGTGGACAAAATTACATAACCGGGTAATTAAGTGGATGAAAAAGAACCCGAATATGCCAGCACCATAAGTGTAGTAAAGTGATAAAATATCAACCAGCTCACGCTTTACCGTTCCCGTGCGCGGATCTAAGAGTCAGTCAAGTAGGAATGCAATTGAATAACAATATTGAAAATAGCATCAGGCACTTGGTAATAACCATACACAATCTTCCCAAGATCGAATTGCCGCTCGCAAATGAATCGACATCTTCAACTGCTGAGAATAGCTGAAGGAGTATCCTGAGTTTCTAGGAAGGAGGCAAAGATGTGGCCCAACGGCATTAGATGCGCGGTTTGTATTACATTTGACCTGGATGCAGAGACTGCTTGGCAAGAAGACCCAAGACTTGTGAACAATCCTGGAGTTCAATCTCAAGGTAGGTATGGACCAAAGATTGGTGTTCCTATTATTCTTGACTTGCTGAAACGTCAAGACATTGAATCTACATTCTTTATTCCTGGAAAGGTTGCTGAAGATTATCCACACACAATTAGGGCAATAATTGACGCGGGACATGAAATTGCCAACCACAGCTATTCTCATACCCCTTTATATAATTTGTCCTTAGAAGAAGAGGAGGAAGAATTAGTCCGGACAAAAGCTATTCTTGAAAGATTTGGCGTTCGAATAGTCGGCTTTAGATCTCCCTGGGAAGTTAGTGAAAACACATTGCTTCTTCTAGAAAAACATAAATATCTTTATTCCAGTAACTTGATGGATGACATTCGGCCATATCGACATTCTGATGCTGAATTGATTGAACTTCCACTTCAATGGATCACGGAGGATTGGGCTCATTTTGCCTATGGTCAGGGCCTCTTCATAAAAAAGATTGCAACTAACACAGAGGTGAGAGAAATTTGGAGTGACGAATTCGAAGGGATATTTGAATTTAGTGGATTGTTCAACCTTGTCCTTCATCCTCAGGTCATTGGGCGCCCTTCAAGAATAAAGATGCTTGATGAATTCATCAGTTTTATCAAAGCACATGACGGCGTTTGGATAGGAACCTGTTTGGAAATTGCGGAACATGTAGCTAGAGTGGTTCCCTAAAATGTCATCAAGAAATGAATGAAGGACTGGGACAGTGATTGAAATCTTGAGAGGCTTCCATTTCAAGATGGAATGTGTTGAAGAGTTCATGCATAAAGAATGTAATGCAGGATGTGAAATAGCGAAAAATCGATCGACTATGGCAGAAAAGTGTTTTTGATAATCTAAAACGCGCCCACCTTTAGTGGTTCTCCGCTATCATGGGGCATCCCCATGAGGAAGCGGAGAGCAGGAGATGATCAAGGTGGAGAACATTGAAACCATACGGCGAGCGTATTTTATCGAGGGCATGTCCATTCGCGGGATCAGTCTCAAGTTCGGCCACTGCAGGTGTCCAGTCTTCAGTTGAAAACAGTTCACTTTTGAAATTCAAATGACAATTTATAGCTAATAGCTTGACAACCGATTTATATATATATATTATATATGCTATATATTCGAACAAGTTTATTCAGCTTTATGCAGATCCATCGCATACCAGGAATTCGTTGCAATAGAAAAAATAGCAAAGAGAATGCATCCTCTTATCAATGAGCGTAAATCCTTATCAGTGCTTGCGCATGAAGCGATGCAAGAAAGGATCCTCTCTGGTTATTTCAAACCAGGTGAGTGGCTCCGGCAAGAGGAAATGTCACGCCGAAGGCAATTGAATCGAAAATTCCACGGCGTGATTTCCCAAGCTAGTGGAAGTATATCGCTAAAACGTCTTACTGAGATCTTATGGAACAGATTCCCATTTTGGATGCTCTATGAAGGTCTTCACCATCAACCACGGACTTTGAAACCAATACTGGAACGGGAGATTAAGGAGCATCGGGCTTTGCTCGATGCAATCGCTAATAGGGACGTCAGTCTCGTAGAACAGATATCCGCCAGCCATATCAAAGGTATGAAAGATGATCTAAAGGAGGTTTTTGGATTCTCCAGCCACATCCTCGAAGAGAAGCAACAGCAGATGGGGTTATGACTGATATTTAGACTGAAGGTCAAAATTCTGGTCCAGGTAATCTTCAAGGGAAGCATTGAGAGGATTTCTGGTAGTCTCTCGAGCCAAGTCTGGAATGCCAGACTCATTAGGAATCCCAGGTTGGGTGATAGACATAGGGGCGAGATGGAATAACTGTTATACGCTATAACCCGGATAAGAGGGGATTCGATTAGGGCGCGCAAGGAATATATCTAATCAATGCAGATGATCAAATCTATGGGTTGAAGAACTGCACTTATATAAAGAACCTCGGAGAGAATAACATGTCGGATGAAAAGCGGAAGACAGTGGTCAATTCGTGGAATGAATGGGACCCACTGAAACATGTGATTATCGGTCGTGCAGATGGGACCATGATCCAAGCCCCTGAACTCGCCATTCAACGAGATTGGCCGGAGGACGGGTTCCCCTTGGGCAAATACGGTCCTTACCCGAAGGAAATGCAAGAGAAGGCCAACGAACAGTTGGACAATTTCGCCAAAATCCTTGAAGGCCGCGGTATTCGAGTAGACCGGCCGACCCCGGTTGATTTCAGCCAGGCAGTTCAAACCCCCGACTGGAAGCAGGGATCGATGTTTGGCTGTGGCCCCGCTCGGGATTTCCTGCTTACAATTGGCAGTGAAATCCTGGAAGCGACCATGTCCTACCACAGCCGCTGGTATGAGTATCTTTGCTACCGCCCGTTGTTCGAACAGTACTTCAAAGAAGATCCAAACTTTCGCTTCGAGGCGGCGCCCAAACCGCGTCTGACAGAACGCTCTTACAAGAAAGACTGGTGGAAGGAATGGAACTCAATGAGTGAGGAAGAGCAGTTTGAGCGCGCGGAAGAGGGCGACTGGATACTCACTGAAGTGGAACCGTTGTTTGATGCTGCTGATGTTGTCCGCTTCGGGAAGGATCTTATCGTCCAAAAGTCAATGGTTACTAATGATTCTGGTATTGACTGGTTGCGTCGCCACTTTCCCGATCATCGAATTCATAAGGTGGGACGAAGGGAACTTCTGCCATGGCATTTAGACTCGACCCTTGTTCCTCTTCGTCCTGGCTTTGCGCTTATCAATCCGACGCGACCTCCTCTCGGGAAGGAGGAGTGGCAGTTCTTTGAGAAGAATGGCTGGGAACTTGTGGAAACTCCGAAAACGGTTCTCGAGAAGAAAAAGCCGTATGACTTCTGCAGTTGGTGGCTGAACATGAACACTCTGGTACTCGATCCTCAGACCGTCTGTGTTGAAGCCAGTGAGACCCCGGTCATGGAGTTGCTCGACAAGCATGGGTTTGAGGTCGTTCCAGTCCCATTCTATGACGTGTCCCCGTTTGGGGGTGGACTTCACTGCTGTACGGCAGATGTACTCCGGGAAGGCGATTGCGAAGATTACTTCCCCAAGCAGGTGGAGGGGTTCTAGGTAAACATAGTTTTTGGCTCGCCTAAGGCTGAGGGGAAGGCTGCAATGGGAGGTTACAAGTGCTAGCAGAACATATGAC
>JAUWHR010000083.1 GCA_030605795.1 Anaerolineae bacterium
GCTACTATAACCCTCACCCCCAGCCCCTCTCCCTTCTAGGGAGAGGGGTGATGCAATTCCCTCTCCCCATTGGGGAGAGGGTTAGGGTGAAGGGGGTAAGCCTCTGATAAGCTACTCTGACCCTTACCCTAATGGCTAGTAAACCTTCCTTTTAGACAACCCCTACATATACCGGTTCCCTTCTCGCGGTTGACCTTTTTTCAGTGGTGTCATGAATTTTTAGCTTTAGGCGGGATAGTCCAAGCCATGCCGGCTGCACCAGGTGGCCAATAAGGAGGGAAAAGAGTCACTTCCTGCTGTCTCGGTGTACTCTAAGGTGGCCAGGCTATCGTGGGAGTAAAGTGGGTGGCAAGGGGTGGGCCAAGCACTGCCTGGGGCTTCGACAACCGCATCAACAACTAAGCCGAATATATCCGCTTTGCTTAGACGGGGAACAATTTTCTCCGTGGTCCCAATTACTGTCTCCTCGATGATTTCGATTGCGCCCTCCCCAACTGCGGTTGTGAAGTGAGGCGCCAAGCCAAAGCCATCCAGTCCGAAGTAGCACGTGCGCACTTTGGAGACCATGCCCGCTCTGACCAGGATGTCGCTCTCCAATCCGGCGGTGAAGCAGAGCAATGTCAGATCATGTGGCATAGACTCTTGGGAATGGCGCGCAAGTAGCGCCAGGGCGAAAGCCATCGGCCGGCGATACAGGGTCACGCCGCCGAACGCCAGACGACAACCTTCATCTGCAACCATGTGGACTGCTTCCCCGAGCGATAAGATTTTATCATTGGCCATCAGGAAGTTTCTCGATATCTCATCCAACTTCACCTGAAGGGAGTCCAACGTCGAGGCTGGGCACAACACTGGAAAGTTCAGAAATGCGGCTGACGCAAAAATCGATTTGTGGATGTGTCTGGTCGTCACTGATGAGTACAGTTGTCATTCCCAACGATTTTGCTGGTATGAGGTTGACAACCCGATCATCCACGATGAGGCAGGCGGTTGGATTTTGCTCATTAGCCAAGGATAGCGCTTTCTTATACGCGTCAGGTTTGGGTTTATTTTGGAAATCCAGCGCGATGATATCGATCACCTGGTCAATCACATTTTCGATGCCCAAACGAAGGATCACCCGCTCAGCGTGGTCATGGCTTGCGTTAGTGAATATAACTCGCTTTTGTGGTAAGTTCGCCAGCATAGTGCGCAGCTTTGGGTCTGGCTGAAGGAGGTCGATGACCGGAACATTGTGGACGAAAGTCAGGTAGTCATGGGGGTCTACCTGGAAGTGGATTCGTAGTCCGTTGAGTGTGGTCCCATAGGCGTGGTAGTATTCAGCGCGCAGCGCATCAGCCTTGTCGGCAGGGATGCCCAACCGCTCAGTCATGAAAGCCAGGATGCGGTCGCCGATCGCTTGCCACAAACCACAAGTGCTTGGGTATAGCGTATCATCTAGGTCCAAGAGAAGGGTGCGGTAGCCAGTCATCTTAATGAACAACCACCCAACCAGATATTTGTGACGCAGAAGGTGGTTGGGGAGTAGGGAGTGGGATTACGAATGGGTTAAATTTCCAAGACATTTTTGGCAGTATAAGTGGCAGGTGATCGGGTGTCAACTGTCGGTGACAGGGTTATAATTTAGAAACAAAGAGGAGGTCCCTTTGCCGATTCGAATTTTGCCTAAGGAGGTTGCCTCCGCCATTGCAGCCGGGGAGGTAGTAGCGCGCCCTGCGTCGGTGGTGAAGGAGTTAATCGAAAATGCTTTGGACGCGGGGGCGAGCCGAATCGAGATATCAGTTAAGCGTGGTGGACGTGAATTGGTTGAAGTTGCTGATGATGGAATCGGCATACCGGCGGCGGAGTTGCCGTTGGCTGTCGCTCGCTTCGCCACCTCGAAGTTGCGTACGACAGACGATCTACATGCTATTAGCACCTTAGGTTTTCGGGGTGAGGCGCTGTCATCTATTGGTGCAGTTTCTAAATTGGAACTGGTCACCAAGGTGGAGGGGGAGCCGCACGGTTCCCGCTTGGTAATGGAAGGGGGTCGGATCAGCGAAACCCAGCCTATTGGCGTGCCTCAAGGCACTGTAGTGCGGGTGAGGGACCTTTTCTTCAACGTACCCGCCAGGAAAGAATTCCTGAAATCTGAGACCACAGAACGGCGCAGGATCAGTGAACAGGTGACGCGTTACGCCATCGCCTATCCTGAAATCCGTTTCCGCCTCACCCAGCGTGGTCGGCTGACATTTCAATCGTCAGGCAATGGTGATCGGCGGGAAGTTCTGGCAGCGGTCTTCGGGGTAGATGCTGCCCGTCAGATGATAAGTCTACCGGCAGCGGAAGGGCCGCAGGTGAAGGTCGAAGGTTTCATCAGCCCCCCCTCGATCCATCGGGGGAGCAGGCGCGGTTTGACCTTCTTCGTCAATGGTCGCTGGGTTAAAGATGCAAGTCTATCAGCAGCGGTACTCCAGGCTTACCACGGGCTCTTGATGGTCGGCCGTTACCCTCTGGCAATCATCTTGCTCAACATACCCCCCGAGGAGGTCGATGTAAATGTACACCCGACCAAGGCTGAGGTACGGTTTCGGCAACCAGAGGTGGTTTTCTCCATCACCCAGCGAGTGATACGGGCGACGCTCCTGGGACAAGCGCCATCACCGGTTGTTGACTTCGATTCGAGGTGGAGTGCAGGTGGTCGGATGGGTAAGCCCAGCGTGATCAACCCGGATTGGGCGTTGGCTCATCCAACCATAGAAGAAGGGCAACCTGGGTCGAGGCAGGTTCTCCAGCCAGCGTTACCTGGAGGCGCACTACCACTGCTCCGTGCTGTGGGGCAAGTTGGAGCGGCCTATTTAGTTGCTGAGGGTCCAGATGGACTGTACCTGATCGACCAACATGCGGCTCACGAGCGTGTGTTATTCGAAGCGCTGATGGCGGCTCACGATCAGGGAGCGGTAGAGTCGCAAGCCCTGTTAGAGCCAATTACAATTGAATTCACGCCAGCAGAGGCGTCATTACTCGAGCAGAACCTTGAGGTTCTAGAGCGTCTAGGGTTCGATGTCGAACCTTTTGGTAAGAGAGCTTTTAGATTGCGTAGATTGCCTGTTTTGCTAGTTAGGATCGCACCTGAACAGGCTCTGAGAGCAGTCGTGGGTGATTTCGAGGAGGATGAGACGCCTTTATCTTCAGAACTTGAAGCGCGCCTTGCCGCGCGGGTATGTAAGCGCGCCTCTATTAAAGCCGGCCAGGTCCTATCCTTAGCAGAGCAGCAGCAGCTGCTACGTGATTTAGAGAGGTGTAAATCGCCACGAACATGCCCTCATGGGCGGCCAACGATGATTCACCTTTCTGTCGATGCGCTGGAACGACAATTTGGGCGGCGTGGTTAGGGGGCTGCCTTTGGTGTGCGTGGCGAGGTTACCGGTGAGCGATCGGCCGGTATGTGTAGTGTGAACTTGCTTCCTCGACCAGGTTCGCTTTCGACCTCAATCTTACCTTGATGGTTCTCAGCAATCCGCTTGGAGATCAACAAACCAAGGCCAGTACCGGTGATGATCGCTTTCTTATCAGGTACTCTATAGAAACGATCAAAAATACGCGATAAGCTCTCGGGAGGGATGCCTCGTCCTGTGTCTTCTACGGCCAGCAGCAACTCATCACTTTTTCGGTGGAGATGAACCCGCACCCGTCCACCATGATGGTTGTACTTAATGGCGTTGGTTAGTAAGTTGAGGAGCAGTTGTTTGAGTTGATTCCGATCGCCTTGTACCGGGGATAGACTGCGGTCGATCTCTGTCTCGAGGGTAATACTCTCGGCTTCCGCCTGTGGACGAATAACTTCCAGGCATTCTCTAATTAATCCCTCAAGGTGAACTGGCTCACGAACAAAGCGCATACGACCAGATTCCAATCGCGCCAGGTCTAAGAAATCGGTAGTCATATTGTTCAGCCGCTGGACCTCACCATAGATCGTGCGGCTAAGCTTATTTCGTTGGTCGACTTCCAACTCTTGCCGCTGCATCAAATAGGCGGCAGCTGTAAGGGCTGCGAGCGGAGTTCGAAGTTCGTGGACCATTTCGGCCACCAGGTCACTTTGCTGGAACAGGCGGCTGTTTTCAATCGCGATCGCTGCTTGAGCAGCCAAGGATTGCAACAACCTGAGATCCATTTCTTGGAATGTGCCCTTCCGCTTGTTGACTACTTCAATCACTCCCAGCGTTTTATCCTTGGCGTGTAGAGGGACGCCCAGGATCGATCGGGTTTGGAAGCGGGTCAGCACGTCAACTTCGCGGAAAAAGCGCGGGTCGTTTTTAGCATCCTCTAATAGGAGTGGCTCGTCATGAGTAAAAATCCAACCGGCGATGCTTTGATCCGCTGGAATAGCAGTTTGCTTGTCTTTCTCTTCTAATGGTCCAGTAGCTGCTTGAAAGTAAAGTTGATTAGTTTGTGGATCGTAAAGCAGGAGTGAAGCCCCTTCACTTTCAGTTAATTCCTGAGCGGCATCGACAATATGCTGAAGTAGAGTTCCTAGATCGAACGTCGAGACCAGGTCGGAGGTGAGTTCAAGCAGGCGTGCATAACGTTTAAGCAAACGGGGGTAGTTAGTAATGGCCGATATTTCTCGTACCGATCGTTCAGATTTATTCCTGTTCACCAAGAACCTCTGCAGTCAGGCGTGGCAGGACAATTACCAGATCCTGACGGAATATTATCGGCTCGCTCATCGAGGAAGGTTGGGTTCCGATTGATGATGATCAATCGGGCACCGGTGTCGAGCATATCTATGGGAAGATGTGGATTGTAGCGGAATGCGGAAAGTGAGGCGACCTCCATCGGGTCATAGCGCTCCCAAAGTCCTGTACCGGTTGAGTGAAAGTCATCAATTCCAGAGGGAGTTGAAATCCCAGCACCGGTGAGAGCAACGGCATGCTTTGCTGTCTGAAGCAGGTGAGCAGCTTGCTTTACCTTCGCAGCAGGGAGGGAATATGCCACCAAGCAACTTACCCTTCTTCGGATCTGAGGTGAACTGCAACCTCTTTCGCAAGCTTACTAAGCTGGTCACTCACAAGACTATCCGGATGGGAGAGGATGATCGGCATCCCTCCTTGCGAGGCTTGATGCGCTTGTTCTGGCGCAGGCGAGACGATCCCGATTAGCTCAACTCCGAGATCGGTTTCCACCTGTCGCCAGGGAATTTGAAGGCTGGTTCTAACCCGGTTGATAAGTGCTAAGCTTATTTTATGACGACTTATACCGTCGGTTTCCAACTCCTCAAGCAGGGTGAGACCCATGATGTTGGAGGGGAAAACTGGCTCCACGACAAGGATCAACCGATCACATTGCCTGAGTATTGGCTTGACATACGACCTGAGACCAGAACCAAGATCTAATATTAGAGTAGTACACATCGATGCCAAGCTATTGAGGATCGCTTCCATTTGGGGAACGGCTTGTTCCAATTCGGTTTCTTTGGGCTGGAAGGAAGCTGGCAGCACACGAATGCCAACGGAGTGACTGATAATTTCCGATTCGACGGAACGCAGGTGGATATCCTTTAGCGATCGGGTTAGCAGATTGGAAAGTCCTAGCGGGTTGTGAATATTAAGTTCAAGGGCCAGCGTACCGCGACCAGGATTGAACTCAGTCAAGATCACTTCATGACCGCTTCGTTGGAGAATGATGCTGATGTTTAACGCTAGCGTTGTTGTGCCAATTCCACCGCGCGAGCCAAGCAGAGCAATTATGTTTGCTTTCTCAGCGCCTACGGATCGAGCCTGGGCCGATCGCGCCAAGACGGCTTTGACGTGCGCTGTCAGTTCAGCGGGGTGGGTCGGTTTGGTTAGATAATCATCCACTCCGGCTTCAAAACCTGCGACCTTGTCATCGACCATAGTCTTGGCAGTGAACATGATAATTGGGATGTGAGCCAGTGCAGGATCGGCACGCAGTCGTCGTGTGACCTCTAAGCCGTCAAGGTCCGGCATCATGACATCGAGCAGGATCAAGTCTGGCAGCTCGGTAGCTGCTTTGGTCAGTCCTGACATGCCATCGCTTGCGACTGCGATTTCGTATCCCTGCCGCTCAAGCATCAAGCCTACAAGCTTCAAGGTATCGATGTCATCGTCTATAAAAAGGATTCTATCTGCCATTCTGCTTACTCCAGCAGAACATTTTTCTCTCACTGAAGGCAGTCTAACATAAAGAATACCGCCGAGCAAGATGGGCTAGGCAAGGGTTGCGCATAGCCACTCTAATTACCTTAACCAATCTCCCGTTAATTCAGATAGGCATGGGTCTATGACAACTTCAACCTCAGCAATGTTATAACCTCCTCTGGTGTAATTTCAGTTGGATTCAGACTTTGCACATCTTTCGGATACGCCTCGCACTAGCTTGTCAGTGGCTTCTTCTTGAATCACTGATCAGATATGGCTCGGTTGTGGAGGTTTATTCGCCGGTGCTATAATCCTCGGCACGGATATATTTGGGACGCGCATGACGATTGAGTTATGGGGATTGGAGGGGCTTCCTAATTTCGGATTCCCCCTGCGGTTATCGGGCAACATCTTACTGGGCTTTGAGTGTTTGGCCCTATTGGGTCTCATCCTTGCCTACCGCCGCTTTGCTAAACAGGGAGATTGGGGGAAACACAAGTGGCATTGGCCGTTACTGGTTACTCTCATACTATTAGCTCCTATTGCTTCACAAACCATCCTGATCCGGCTACCGCTGCATGGTCCGCTCGTCACACCTGGAGTTACCCTTGAGCCCAAGGGTCCTGCCTTTTCACTATTCGGCGCGCTACCCTGGATGCTCGCTGCTGGATTACTGGGTCAGTGGCAAGCGGCTCTAGTAGCGCTGGCTGGGGGTTTAGCTAGAGGTGGATGGGAGACATTCCGTATCTTCACCCCACTACATGTAGTTCTACAAGCGGCGTTAGTAGCATGGCTTATCCGGCGCGATTATGCCGAGTGGCCCGGCCAGGCAGCCCGCAACCCACTGGTCAGTGGTCTCATCGGCGGACTTTTCTTAGGCTTAATGCAAATCGTCGAACAGTATGTTTATAGTGGAGGAAGCCTATACGATGGCTTGGATTACGCCTTCAGCTTTCTGGGACCGACTTTGCTAGCCGCGGTCATTGAATCCATTTTTTCCGGTGCGATTTGTGAGATCGTGCGTTCGTCTGAAGTGGAAACTTGGTTTAACCCACAGCAGTTGGTTGTTGGTCCCTATAATCGTTCCCTGGCTGCCCGGTTGTTGACGGTCTTTGTTATCTTGGGAGCAGTCGCCAGTGTAGTTCTGCTCTACGGAGATTGGTTACTGGCACAGTCCTCTGCCCGAGAAATGGTAGAGAGACAAATGAAGCACACTGCAGGTCAGGCCGGTGGGGCCATTCCGTACTTCATCCAGACTGGTCGGGACCTTAGCCGCCGAATTTCCGGTGAAGTCAGCTCGCTGGTCGAGGCGGGCGCTCTTTCCCCGGAGGAGTTGAAGGAACATCTACGAGCTGACACCTTCTTTAACCGATTGGCCGTTTTTGATACTGAAGCCCAACTTCTGGTAACTTATCCATCTGAAATAAGTCTTACGGTTGAGATCTCACATGGGCTGGAGGTGGGCTTGGTGGCAGTCTCAAAGGGCGTGCCTGAAGAATTCATTCTTGAGCCACTACCGCAGAATCGAGCTGCGCAAATTGCTTTCCTCTGGCCCATCCAACAACCTGAAACTGAGCAACCATTGGGAGTTTTGGTAGGTTGGACCGATCTTGAATCAAACCCATTACTATCTCCGGTCATTACTAGTCTTGAGAATGCCTTCCCCGGCGAGGCATTCATGACCGACGGTCGAGGGTTGATCTTGCTCCATCCGGGCGTTGATGAGATAGTGGAGACTTTCGATCTTAATCTCCTATCGGAAGAGCATGTGCAGGTGGATACTGCACCTGATGGCACGCGGCGTTTGGTGTTTGCCTATGCGATTGATGGCTATCCCTGGCACATTATTGTCACCATGCCGATGCGCGAAGTGCAGCGGCAGGCTTTGCAGATTGCAACCCGCCTGACCTTGGTAATTGCCGCGGTAGGAGTGGTTGTGGTGGTAATGGTATATGCCATCAGCCGGCGTTTGACACAGCCCTTGCGGGTGATGGCCAACGTAGCGCGGTCCATAGCCCGTGGCGATTTGGCGCAACCGATCACCGCTGCTGGTGAAGACGAGATCGGCCAATTGGCGGTCTCCTTTGAGCAAATGAGGCGCGGCTTAAAGGCCCGCATGGATGAGATGGCACTGCTCTTGTTGGTGAGTCATCAGGTGACTACCAGTTTTGAGCTGTCCACAGTATTACCACCGATCTTGACCGGTATTGCGAGTACTATGAATGCCGATTTCGTTCGGTTGGCTCTTATCCCAATCCCAGATGAGAGCAGGAGTTCATTGGAAGCATTTCAAGCAGGAGAAGACCCTGGCAACTGGGCTGCAATCGACTCACAAGTGCTGGCTCTATGTCAGGAGCGTGGTCGCTTTATGCTCGAGAATCCAAGTCGGGCTAGAGCGGTGATCGACGTTGAGGCTTTGACCGAATCAATAGAGTCCCTTGCTGCGTTGCCGATTAAGCATGAAGATGAGTTCGTCGGGGTACTCTGGCTAGGTAACCGTGTACCACGTACATTTACGCCCGATGAGGAAAATTTACTCTCCATTCTCGCAAGTCAGTTAGGCATTGCGGTTGCTAACTCTCGCCTTTACCATCGTGCGGAACAGGAACGGATGCGGCTGATGGCTGTGCTTGAGGGTACTCCGGACGCGGTTATTGTTGTCGATCGTGAAGGACGCATCTCACTTTTCAACCCAGCAGCTGCAGCCCTTCTAGGGGTTGAGCATGGGGAGGTAATCGGTAAGCCAGCAGACGATTGGCTGGTAACGCCAGAATTGATTGAGCTCCTG
Organism: Anaerolineae bacterium; assembly: GCA_030605795.1. Classification (GTDB taxonomy): domain Bacteria; phylum Chloroflexota; class Anaerolineae; order Anaerolineales; family E44-bin32; genus DUEZ01. Next base: position 8,929 of record JAUWHR010000083.1, read on the forward strand.
CTCGAGCCAGATAAGGAGATGCGAACGGCTGAGGTGGAGATCGACCCTGGCCGGGTGATGTTCGCCTCCGTTTCCGACATTAACCCAGGAGGTGAGGAAACTTCCGGTCGAGTATGCGTATTATGGGATATCACTCACTATAAGAAACTCGATTCATTGAAGTCTGAGTTCGTCTCGACAGTCAGTCATGACTTGAGGGCGCCTCTGACTTTAATGCGCGGTTACGCGACCATGCTCAGTATGGTCGGTACGATGAATGACCAGCAAAGAGAGTTCATGAACAAGATCCTTGGCAGCGTCGATCAGATGGGTAATCTGGTCGATAATTTGCTGGACCTTGGACGGATCGAAGCTGGAATGGGCTTAGATCTGGAGAGTGTCGACATTGCGTCTTTGATAACCGAAATTATTGATGGGTACAAACCACAAGCGGCCAACAAACAGATCACCTTGGACGTAGACATGGCTGAGGGGATGGAAGTCATTGCGGTTGACCCGACTCTGCTCCGCCAAGCGGTTTCCAATCTGGTTGACAACGCGATCCAGTACACACCTGCTGAGGGGCAGGTGACGATCAAGGTAGATCAAAAGCGTGGTCAGCAGCTGATAATCGTACAAGACACCGGTGTGGGCATCGCGCCAACAGATCAAGCACGCATATTCGAAAAGTTCTACCGTGCCCGTCAGCGCGAAGGGGACCGCGAGGGTGGTTTGGGGCTTGGTCTGGCGATCGTGAAGTCGATCGCTGAACAACATGGGGGGCGAATCGCGGTCGAGAGCCGGCTGGGTGTGGGCAGCACTTTCACTCTTGAAATCCCGATACGTTCCCCTTTGATTGATGAGGACGATGCAAACGAAGCGAATAAGACGAACAAAGAGGGGGGTTAGAAAGGAGCGGAAAACACAGGCAACTTAAGGTTTGTGAACCTACCACGCTGAGACAGAAGATGTTGGGGGATTGTAACCTCTGAACTCGTGTCATTAGGGCGTGGCGACACAGACAATGGAATATCGAAAAGCAACCCGATTTCTATGCTATAATGCGCGAACAATTGCATATCATCAGATAACGCCGGGAGGAGTAAGCGGTCAGGCACTGGCAGAGATGGAGTGGCTATAGGCTGAGAGCCTCCACAGCAGCAACCGCTGAACGTCGCCCGGTAGATCCGCTGAAGAAACTCGTCTTGATAATCGGCGGGGAATAGAACAGCGCGGGTGAGCCCGTTACAGCGAAGCCCTGATGATGGTCAGGGTGGTGAGAGCGCCGTGGCAGCAATACCCGGCGAAGTGAGGTGGTACCGCGGAGGCCTTGCCCTTCGTCCTCGAGGACGAAGGGTTTTTCTATTAGGGGCCAATCGATGAGCCGGGATGAGCATGTTCCCATTCCAAAACACTATAATCCGGACACCGCCGAGTGTCGGCTCCAGAGGTTCTGGCAGAGGGAGGGGGTGTATCATTTCATTCCTGAGAGGAGAGCCCCTGTTTTTTCAATTGATACCCCTCCCCCAACGATCTCTGGGGAACTTCACCTGGGTCATGTTTATTCCTACAGCCAGGCCGATTTTATAGCCCGTTTTTGGCGTATGAACGGCTTCAACGTCTTCTATCCCATGGGCTTCGATGATAATGGACTGCCCACCGAGCGGTTGGTTGAGCGGCACATGGGAATACATGCAGATGAGGTCGGGAGAAGTGCCTTTATCGAGAAGTGCCTCCAGGTGAGTGAGGAGGCCGAAGTCGAATACGAGCGGCTCTGGAGGCGGATGGCGATCTCCATCGATTGGCGCTACACATACCGCACCATCGATGAACTTTCACGGCGCACTTCACAATGGTCGTTCATCGATCTTTATCGGAAAGGTCTTGTTTACCAACAGGAAGCTCCGACCATATGGTGCCCTGAGTGCCGTACAGCGATCGCACAAGCTGATTTAGATGATCTTGAACGTGAAGGTATTTTCTACACCCTGGCTTTTAGCCTAGAGGACGAGGAGCGACTGGCGATCGCCACTACCAGGCCGGAATTGTTGCCGGCCTGCGTGGCGGTGTTTATACATCCGGAGGATGAACGCACCAGGCACCTTATCGGCCGTAGTGTGCGAGTCCCGATATTCGGACAAGAAGTGCCATTACTGGCAGACGAGGCGGTGGATCCGGATGTGGGCACCGGTGCAGTCATGTGCTGTACTTTTGGAGATACGGTTGACATCGAGTGGTGGCGCCGGCATCGGCTCCCGTTGCGCCTGGTCCTTAATAAGAGTGGGCGGTATATAGGACCAGCAGGTAAGTACGTTGGTCTTGTTCCTGCGGAGGCCAAGCGTCAGATCGTGGAAGCTTTGAATAAGCGTGGTTTTATCCTCGATCGTCAACCGCTTAATCAATCGGTACGGATCCATGAGCGTTGTGATACTCCCGTAGAGTACCTAGTGACGGTGCAGTGGTTCATTCGACTGCTCGATTTCAAGGATGAGTTGGTCAGGGCTGGTGAGCAGGTGAAGTGGCATCCAGATCACATGCATATCCGGTACCGGGAATGGGTCGAGAATTTACAATGGGACTGGTGTATCTCTCGTCAGAGGGCATTCGGTGTGCCGTTTCCCCTTTGGTATTGCGATGCCTGCGGTGAGGTCATATTGGCTGATGAGAGCCAGCTGCCAGTGGATCCGCGAGAAATGTCGCCGGATGAACCTTGTGTTTGTGGAGGGAGGTCTTTCACGCCGGAGGTTGACGTCATGGACACCTGGGCAACGTCCTCGCTCACGCCGCAGATTGTGGGGCGCCTGATGACTGATGATCAGTTCTATACAAAGGTATTCCCCATGTCGTTTCGGCCTCAATCACATGAGATCATCCGCACCTGGGCATTCTATACCATCGTAAAATCCCTTCATCACTTTGGTGTGGTCCCTTGGAAGACTGCAGCCATCTCCGGTTGGGGGTTGTCACCGCGAGGGGTGGGAAAAATCAGCAAGAGTCGGGGTGGGGGACCCATGGCGCCATTGGAGATGATCAAGCTCTACTCAGCTGATGCTGTCCGCTATTGGGCGGCAAGCACAGGTTTGGGCAAGGATTCGGTAATAAATGAGGAGAAGATCCAGGCAGGCGCCAAGCTGGTCACCAAATTGTGGAATGTAGCTCGATTCAGCCAACGGTTTCTGACAGGTTATCAGCCGCTGGCGTTGACGCCACCCATCTTTGCGACGGACCGTTGGATCCTATCACGATTGCAGCACACTTTGAGGTTGGCTACCGAAGCCTATAATAATTATGATTACGCAACCGCCAAGAGTGTGACTGAAACTTTTTTCTGGACAGACCTGGCGGATAACTATATCGAGCTGGTCAAGCAACGGCTCTATGATGAGCCAGGAGAAGCACGGGACGGAGCTCGATTCGCGCTTTACCATGTGTTGCTCACAACGCTCAAGCTCTTCGCACCTGTCCTCCCACACGTGACGGAGGAAATTTATCAATGCTTGTTTAATACCAGCGAGGAGCAGATATCCATCCACCTTTCCCGTTGGCCAAAGGGAGAATCTTCCTGGGAGAACGAAGTCGCCGAGGAGGTTGGAGCGATCCTGGTGGGGACGACCACGGCTGTACGTCGCTATAAAAGTGAACACCACCTTTCTTTGGCCACAGAACTGTCGAAGTTACAAATCGTCGTAGAGAATCCGGGTCTGGTGCACCAAATTAGTGAAGTTGCGATCGACTTGAGGAGTGCGACTCGTGCTCGGGATGTGGAGCTTGTCGATCACCTCGACCCCACGTTGGAGGTATTATTATCGGAAGGGATTATCAAGGTCGCGGTGGAATTCGATCGATCTGACGACTGATCTCTAACCCGGATCCCTAATCCCTTACTATGTTATACAGGTCTCTTTCAGGAGGAACCCACATGAGCCAATATACCCTACCCAAAACCTACGATTTCAAATCAGTAGAGGCACGCCTCTATGAGTGGTGGGAATCAAACGGCTACTTCAAGCCCAGGATTGAGCCGGAACATCAGCCGTATGTAATCTCCATCCCGCCGCCAAATGTCACCGGCGAACTGCACCTTGGCCATGCAATGTTTGTGGCGATGGAAGACTTAATGATCCGCCACAGCCGGATGAAGGGTGTCCCCACCCTGTGGGTTCCAGGGACGGATCACGCTGGAATCGCCACCCAGCTCTTGGTAGAAACACATCTCCAAAAGGAAGAAGGTATCACCAGGGAGGAGTTGGGTAGAGAGGCCTTCATTGAGCGAGCCTGGGCATGGAAAGCAAAGTACGGTGGGATTATCACCGAGCAGCTGCGCCGCCTGGGCGCTTCATGTGATTGGGATCGTGAACGTTTCACTCTCGACGAAGGTCTCTCACGCGCGGTGCGCGAGGCCTTTGTGCGCCTTTACCAGAAAGGGCTTATTTATCGAGGCACTTATCTCATTAACTGGTCGCCCGGGTTACGCACGGCTGTCAGTGATCTGGAGGTGGAGTACCGAGAGGAGCAAGGAACGCTGTATTACTTCAGATATCCGGTGGCTGAATCTGATGATTTCATACCAGTGGCTACCACCCGCCCAGAGACTATCCTCGGTGATACGGCGGTCGCAATCCACCCAAAGGACGAAAGGTATCGACATCTGGTTGGCAAGTCCTGCCGGGTTCCCATGCTGGACCGGTCAATCCCAATTATCCAAGATGACTATGTCGACCTCGAATTCGGCACTGGCGCTCTAAAGATCACTCCTGGTCATGACCTGGCTGACTATGAAATCGGTCAGCGCCACGATCTCCAAATCATCGGTGTGCTCAATCCTGACGCCACGATGAACGCCAACGCTGGACCATACGAAGGGCTCGATCGCTACGAGTGTCGTGAGCGTCTTTGGGCTGACATGCAGGCGGCAGGTCTGACCATAAAGACCGAGCCCTATGTATTACAGGTGCCTTGTACACAGCGGGGCGGAGAAGTTGTCGAGCCTATGGTGTCTACTCAGTGGTTTGTTAGCATGAAACTGTTGGCTAAGCCAGCGCTAGAGGTTGTGCGCCGAGGGAACATCCAGATCGTCCCGGAGCGGTTCACCAAGGTGTACTACAACTGGCTGGAAAGCATTCGTGACTGGTGTATCTCACGTCAACTTTGGTGGGGGCACCGAATCCCAGCCTGGCATTGTGCGGATTGCTCAGAAATTACCGTCGCCATTAAGGATCCTGATTGTTGCATACACTGCGGTTCGACGAAGATCGAACAGGATCCTGACGTCCTGGATACCTGGTTCTCCTCCGGTCTGTGGCCCTTTTCTACGCTCGGTTGGCCGGATGACACCGAGGATTTCCATTACTTCTATCCAACATCGATGATGGAGACCGGGTACGATATCCTCTTCTTTTGGGTAGCGCGCATGATCATGATGGGACTGGAATTCACCGGCCAGTCACCCTTCCACACAGTCTACCTGCATGGTCTTGTGCGAGACGAAAATGGGCGCAAGATGAGCAAGACCTTGGGTAATGTGATTGACCCTCTGGGAGTGATGGATGAGTTTGGAACCGATGCGCTCCGCTTTACATTGCTCACCGGATCGACGCCCGGTAATGATATGAGCCTCAGTATCCAACGGGTGCAAGCCAACCGAAACTTCGCTAATAAATTATGGAACGCGGGAAGGCTGGTGCTGATGTCGCTTGAGAAAACGCCTGCCAGCAGTTCAGGACCCCTAGAACCAACAGAAGCTGACCGTTGGATCAAAGCGCGCCTCAATGTGCTTGTGCGCGACATCGATCGCTTATTTTCCTCCTACCAATATGCTGAGGCGGGTCGACAGACGTATGAGTTCTTCTGGGGTGAGTTTGCGGACTGGTACCTGGAAATCGCCAAGCTGCAGTTGAGTGAAAGCGGTGATCGAGCTTGGCTAACCGCGGAGACGATGGTATCAGTGCTCGACACCTGTTTGCGGCTGTTGCATCCTTTTACACCTTACGTAACCGAGGAGCTATGGGGACACCTAAAGCATGCCTGCCAACATCATCCTGCTGGATACGGACCAGAGGGCGGCTGGGAGGAGGCGCTGATCGTAGCCCGATGGCCTGAACCGCTGCCCGGGTCGGAAGATGATGAGCAGGTTATCGAACGCTTTACCCTGATCATGGATCTGGTACGCGCCATTCGCAACCTGCGGGCTGAGAAGGGGGTCGAACCAGCGCGCCGTATGGCAGCTATTATAAGCGGCGGCGATTTGACTGGTTTGATTGGATCTCAACGCCAAGTGATTGCCGTGTTGGCTGGTCTGGACCCTAAACAGCTGCAAATACACACTTCGCTTGGAACTCCACCGTCGGATTCAGTACCGCTCGTCGTAGGACCGATTGAGGTTTATTTACCTCTAGCGCGAATGTTTGATATAGATGTTGAGCGGGCACGTCTGGCGAAAGAACTGGAGGTGGTCGAGGTGCAAATTAAAAGGCTCGAAGACCTTTTAGCTGGACCCTTCTCTGAGCGTGCGCCAGTGGATGTGGTTAAGAAGGAACGCATGAAACTTTCATTGTTGCAGGAGACCGCCAAGAAATTAGCAGGTCAGTTGGAAGTGATAGGCTGAGTTAGAATGGAATTTGGGCTTTGGAAGCTAGTGTATTGTCACCTACCAAAAGATAGGCTCATATCAGGAAATTAGGTAACTACACACCCTCCCGCAGGTTTAGATGTTTTTTTGACATAGAATCGCGTCTCGGCCGGATATTCAAACTAATAGATGCGCTCAGTCATAATCTGCGGGAGGGTAGGATGAGTAGTCGCAAATTAAATAAGCATCCTGAGCCCTTCGACTACGCTCAGGACAGGCTTCGCGAGCCACGAAGTGGCGAGTGCAGTCGAAGGACGCCAAGATATACTAAGGAAGTTATGCAGAGCCGAAGTCGAAGGATGATCAAGTGGCATCTTTCATAGTTGACAATGCACTAGTAGGAACTATCAATCCTTCCGGTGTCGAGTAGGTTGCCCTTATGCTTGCGCAAAATTTGAATATCGAGCATACATTTCACAATTTCCAGTACGCGATATGTAGATGACTAACCTGGTATCTGGTCGGCAGTGTAACGGAGCAGGACCGACGAATGGAGTGAAAAACACTCCACTTCCGCTTTGGGCGGTACTGCCGGGCCTGGTCTATATTGTGGTCATTGATTTGTTGATGGTTACGGGCATGATCGGGTTTGTTCCCTGGCTTGTTCAAACCTGGAGCCTCGTGTTGTTAGTCTTACCTTGGGTGACTCTGCTTGTATTGCGCCAATCACCTTCAGCGTTAGGCTACACGTTAGACCGAATGCTTGCCGAGTTTGGTTGGGGTATGGTAGCTGGAGGCGTCTGGCGTGGGCTGAGTATGGGGTTCAATCTCTGGTGGCAGGGTGGTTGGACCAACATCGGTTGGGGAGTGGGGTACTGGCTGGGGGGGGTAGTCCTGGTCCCGCTAGTTGAGGAGACCTTTTTTCGAGGTTACCTTGGCCGTGCACTGGCGCCAAGAGTAGGCAGGTGGCCGGCAATCATAATACAAGCTGTCCTCTTTTCATTGCATCCAGGTCATTGGGCGCAGGGATACCTCCATCTGGTTAGTATTTTTATTTTTGGCCTAATGACTGGCTGGTTGGTGGAAAAGCGTGGCTCGATTTGGGCAGCCTGGGGGGCGCACGGGTTCGCCAATGTGTTGCCTGGAATTATGCGTATCTTCGTATAGTCAGCTCAACCTATATTTGGCTATGATATACTCTCGCGATTGGAGGGTTGATGAGACGAGGTGGGCCGAATGTACTGCGCTGGGCTTCTCTTGGACTGCTGCTGGCAGCTGTTGCGCTTTTCTTCTACGAGCTGGTGGCATTCAGCCGCCGACGGGCACGTATGCCCGGGGGGTTAACAATCGCCGGAGTCCCCGTTAGTGGCCTGAGCCAATCTGGAGCCCTTGAACAGGTTCTGCAAACCTATAGTACGCCAGTCGAAGTTTTTTATGGTGATCAGTTGATCCTGTTGATGCCAGCAAGCATTGGCTTTCGTTTGGACACCGAGGTGATGCTTGCCGCTGCCGAACTTGAACGAACGGGCACAGATTTTTGGTCCGGTTTCTGGGACTTTCTATGGAACCGAGCTGGTGAAGCTGCCTCTATCCCTCTCCGAGCAGAATATTCACCTGCCCAACTTGAAGCTGTCCTAATTGATATCGCAGCTCGATACGACCAGCCCCCAATACCGGTAGACCCTATCCCTGGAAGCCCGAACTTCAGCCCAGGTAAACCTGGTAGGGTGCTTGATATTTCGCGTGCCGCGGAGCTTATCGGGGAGATCTTGCAGATTCCATATAACCGACGGGTTAACCTTCCAGTAGTTGCCGACGCGCCACCCAAGCCGACGATGGAGACGCTTGAGGTTTTGCTTAAACAGAATATAGACATCGTTGGGTTTGATGGTCTGATTGTGATTTACCTGGTTAATCTGCGTAATGGTGATGAGATTCATTTCGCATATTTCGGTAACAATGACATCCAGGTTGACCCCGACATTGCCTTTAGCGCGGCATCCACGATCAAGATCGGGATCGCAACAGCATTCTTCCGTTTCTTCGATCAGCCCCTTGATCAAGAAGCAGACCGTTTGCTGTCGGAGATGCTCACCCTCTCAGGCAATGACCCTGCTGATTGGTTGATGGAGCGGATGGATAGAGAAATGGGACCGATCCTGGTGACCGAGACCCTGGAAGAACTTGGGCTAGAGAGTTCCTACATCATTGCCTGGTACCACCCTCCAGCCGTTCCAGTCTCAGGAGGGTATCCACAAACGCCGGGGAACCGGAGAACTGACATCAATACCAATCCTGATATATTGAACCAAACAACGGCGTCAGAAGTAGGGATGCTACTTTCCGATCTTTACCACTGCACTCGTGGCGGTGGAACACTGATAGCTGTATTTCCGGATCAGATCAGTCGGGATGAATGCAGCGTTATTCTCGACCTGATGTCGCAGAATAAGATCGGAGTACTTATTGAAGCTGGGGTGCCCGAAGGGACGCGAGTCGCCCACAAACATGGATGGACGTCTTCCCCGCTTGACATGGTCAGCGATGCAGGGATCGTATTCTCTCCAGGCGGCGATTATGTGCTCTCGCTCTTCTTGTGGAATGAACAGGAGATGATATGGGATCCGACCTCGAAGCTGGTTGCCGGCTTATCCCAGGCGGTCTATAACTACTTCAATCCCCCAATTGAATAGCTACAACGACACATTCTCTTCAATCCTTACCCGGCTGCTAAGACAGAAGTGGGATATGCAAAAGGCGAAGGGCAAGCACCCCAATTAGATGACATGCAGTAGATACTAACCAAGATCGTTGGGCGTTGAGTCTATGGGTTAACTTTGATTGGAGGCTACTACTCAGCTTACCCTCCCGCAGGTTATGACTGAGAGCATTTATTGGTTTGTATATCCAGTCGAAACGCGATTCTATGTCAAAACAGCATCTAAACCTGCGGGAGGGTGAGTAGTTACGATTGGAGGCTTATTGCAATGGCCAAAATCATCAGCGTTCATGAGTATGAACTTAAACACGATATTGACGAAAGAGCTTTTAAGCAAGCCATCTTGGACGCGGAAAAACGGGGTTTACTTCAGCTAGCTGGGCTTACCGAGTATCACTTGGTAAAGGGGATCAAAGGGTCGCGCACTGGCAGCTACGCTGCGATCTGTGTTTACCAAGACCGGCAAGCCTGGGAGAAGCTCTGGGGCTCGCCAGACAAGCCAAAAGGAAAAAGTGACTATCCTGAGAATTGGAGGGTTTGGGAAGAGGAAATTCTAGCGCCTTTTCTCTGTCAAGATCCAGACAAAATTGTGTTTACTTCCTATGAGGAATGGTAAACCTGGAGATGGGCAATAGCTGCTAATAAACCTCACTATCTTCGAGCGAAGTCATGGTTTAAATGTAACTACTCAGGCATCGTCTGGAAATAGGCAGTTCTACTCACGAAACGGCTTTTTGATGTCATTGCGAGCCCTTCGATACCTCAGGGCCTTCGGCTCCGCCAAGCAATCTCCTGCCTTCAACATGTAAGCAACGGTGGAGATTGCTTCGTCACTTCGTTCCTCGCAATGACAGACTGAGTAGTTACGTATAAATGATCTGTAGGGAAGATGGATTACAGCGCCGAAAGAGATCACGAAGGCGAAGACAAAGACCGCAAATAAGCTATTGGTGGGCATTTAACGCTTCGACACAAGATTGAGTAGATGCTAATTGTAATCTGGGGGGTAGATTGAGGGAAGCTAGCTTGGGGGTCAACCTCGGATGAACCGGTGCATATTGGGGAAGATTAATCCCATCCGCTCCCCACGCTCCAAAGCGCCTTTGTTTGCCGTCTCGAAGTGACGGTGGACTTCGCGTAATGCACGAACTTGCCAATCAGGTGGGGCTTGAGAGAAGACAACCAGACAGACGGTATACAGGCCAGGGATTAAAAGCAAGGATGAGCCATCTTCTGTTTGTGTGGAATACATCCGACCTATGGCGGAGTCGGGTTCGGACTTGCCAAATGTACCGAGCAGCGCCATGGCTTCCTCGGCCATGGTAGGCATATCACCATGGACGAAGATCCGCTCACGCGTATTGACATCGTAGATCCCTGTACTGTGACAGGTGGCCTCATTCAATTGCATCAAAAAAGTAGTCTTTCCCTCCTCGAGCACCACCTGCCAGCGGTCGCTGTCGGGGTGGGTTTCGCTTAGCCGTAAGGCGATTTCCCGTTGTTGAAGGTAGTGCCGTTGAATCGCCTGGTATTGTGAGGGATTGATATGACCTCGTTTGTAATCCTCTTCCAGGAGTTTAAGCTTTTGGTTTAGCTCGACTAACTTTTGCTTGAGCTGAGGGGCGATTTCTGAAGGGATAGTCAAGTCAACGATCGGTTCCACCTCAACCGGTCCAGTGTCCACTACATCTAACTTAGTTGGCTGCTTTTCCGGGAGTGGCTCTTCGATTAATGGGGGCTCTACACCGCTTTCGAGCTGCACTAGGTGAAGTTCCTTCTCGCGCATCAGCTCTCGAGCAGTTCGTAATTGACCAGCGCTGATGGAACCATCACAAAAGGCGAAGGCGGCAGAGAGGAAGCGCTCCTTGGCTTGATCGAGACGCTTCGTAGCATCCAGTAACTCTGGACGTGTTGAACCAGCTTGTTTTGACTCTGAGGATACTGTTTGTGCCTCAGTCTGAACTTGGTTGGAATCAAAAACTGGTTTGGTTGGTTTTTCCATACGCATTCATCTTAGCATGCTAAAGCTTCGTCGAGTGAGAGGACAGATGTACCATCATGAGAATGAGGTCATGACGCACTTCATCGTCTGCGGTATACTCATGACTGTACTCATTCCCTGTTCAGGTCTGGGGTATGAATACCCCCAATGTCAACGGTAGAAGGATAATCATATGCAGGCAGGTAAACCGACCTTTGCACTCATTATCTTGATTGGCTCCCTGCTCTGTGGTTGTAATCCGAGCCAGGACCCCCTGATGACACCAACCCGATCAGGTGAAAGCATTATCAGCACGGCAAAAGCTTATGCCGAGCAAACCCGTCAAGCGACTGCGCAGACACCACCTCCAACACCTATCACACCGTCGCCGACTGCTGTCCGGGAGACATCGACCCCAGAGCCGACTGAAACACCTGGCATACCGATCGTGACTGCCGATTACAACGCCTATGTCCGCAATGGACCAGATGAGGTGTACCAGAATATTGATTACCTCCTCGCCGGGCAGACTGCCGAAGTGATCGGCCGCTTTGAAAATAACAACACCGGTACTTGGTGGTACATCCGTCGAATTGGTGAAGGGAAGGATGGGTGGATCTGGGGTGGAGCGGTGACACTTTCAGGTTACGCGGGCGGTGTGCTAGTTCTGGAGGCGCCGCCTACTCCAACGCCTACTGAATAGAAGTTATCAGAGCCGATGCTGGTTGGGAATGACTCAGGTGTGCAAATAATTAAAAGTGGTCTCCCGAAGTATGGTAAGTCATGGGCGAAGCAATCTCCTCAACCAAAAGTTTGCTTCGTCGCCTAGCGGCTCCTCGCAATGACAGTTTGGGAGGGGGCTCCTCGCAATGACATGTATGGCAAGTCCTGGAGGAAGCCTTCTAATCCCCAGTAAGGTGTTCAGGTAGACTGCGATTGTAGCAGGCGGAGCAGGGACCGCCTGGCAAGTAGGTCGGAGCTAACCATACCTACGACTACGCCGTCATCGACCACCGGCATAGCCGAGATCTCGTGATGCTCGAGTTTGCGTACCATCTCAAGGATCCCCTCATCCGGGGCGACGGAGATCACATTGCTGGTCATG
>JAUWHR010000021.1 GCA_030605795.1 Anaerolineae bacterium
GTGAACAGCGTCTGTTTGTAGGGGCGCACCGATGTGTGCGCCCGATTCAGGGCGGACACGCAGGTCCGCCCCTACGGCTTCGTGGTGAACAGCGTCTGTTTGTAGGGGCGCACCGATGTGTGCGCCCGATTCAGGACGGACACGCAGGTCCGCCCCTTCGTGGTGAACAGCGTCTGTTTGTAGGGGCGCACCGATGTGTGCGCCCGTATTAGGACGGACACGCAGGTCCGCCCCTACGATAATTAGGATGCCGTGGAAATGGTTGGGCATCACAACATATTCATCAATTGCGACCAAAGGGAATTTGTTTGGTAATTCATCCCACCACCGCACGACCATCTGACCAGCGTCGTTTAATTTCACTCGACCTTCGATAACTTCCCCAAAGAGGCACAATCGATCTTTAGTGCAAATCGTGACGAAGTATGCACCGGGTTGAGAATAGTCGTATCCCTTAAGGCGCATCGTCCGCCGGCGATGAAGGTTCAATGATTGCTCTCCTCCACCAGTTTAATCTCTTTCTATGTCGGTCGATATCAGCTATGTATGAATCTACCAGTACATCCTGGTGGACAAACGTGCTTGTGGTTGGGCTCCTGAAGGGGATGTTGCCGCACTATATGTATTAATTTGCCCCCATATTTATTGTATTCATACTTGGCCAAGAAGCAAATTGGCTGAGAATTAGGACGGACGCGCAGGTCCGCCCCTTCGTGGTGAATAGCATCTGTTTGTAGGGGCGCACCGATGTGTGCGCCCGTATTAGGGCGGACACGCAGGTCCGCCCCTTCGTGGTGAACAGCATCTGTTTGTAGGGGCGCACCGATGTGTGCGCCCGATTCAGGACGGACACGCAGGTCCGCCCCTTCGTGGTGAACAGCGTCTGTTTGTAGGGGCGCACCGATGTGTGCGCCCGTATTAGGGCGGACACGCAGGTCTGCCCCTTTGTGGTGAACGGCCTGGTTGTGTAGGGGTTGAATGAAACGATGAAATGAATTATTTGTGGGAGATCGTGGGCAGGATTGTTGCGTTAGGAGGTGGCTTTATCCAAGGGGGTTACCAGTAGGCTAACCGTAAAGGTTGTCTCTTTTCCCTCAACGCTCTGAACACTGATCATTCCGCCGAGGGAATCAACTAACCGCTTAACGATGCTCAAACCCAGTCCGGTGCCTACGATCTGGGATCGTCGCGCATTGCTGGCCCGGAAAAATTCCTCCCATATGTGGGGCAGGTCTTTGGCCGGGATGCCGATGCCGGTGTCTGAAATGGTGATCACCGCGCTGCCGGTCCGCTGAGTGAGGTGCACCGTTAGTTCCCCGTCTGGTGGGGTGTATTTGACAGCGTTGCCGATTAAGTTGGAGAAGATCTGGGCGAGGCCCTCAGCGGAGGCGCAGACAGTGAGCATTGTGTCTGGCGCTTCGTAGGCCATCGAGATTCGTTTTTCACTGATCTCATGAGCCAGTTGGTCAATACACTCTCCCAGGATCGGTTGCAGGGCGACTGGTTCGGGCGTCTTTAGAAAACCGGCTGTTTTACTGGCGGCCAGGGCAAGCAGATCATTGATGAGTGCAGCCAGGAAATCAAAACGTGCCTCAACCCGGGCAAGGATGTCCCGCTGCTGAGGATTCAATTTTACCTTGCGTAGCTTGAGCAGGACTCTCAACAGGCTCTGTGCACCGCTGACCGGCGCCCGTAATTCATGGGTGATAGTGCGTACAAATTGGGCGCGCTCTTTGTCGGCGTGCTGCAAAGTCTCATGGGCAAGGGCATTCTCCAAAGCAACCGCGCCCTGTCGGGCAATCGCCAAGACAAAATCGGCGTCGCCGGAGGTGAAACGGTCCGGCTGGTCGGCATAGACACGCAGTACGCCCAGTGGACGGCCGCGACCGATAATGGGAGCGACCAAGATGCTGCCGATACCCTCCTTGATCACTTGTTTTGGGTATTGAATACGTTGATCAGTGGCAGTCTGCTTGACGATAACAACATTCCCGCTCAGGGCTTCCTGATCTAATGGACTGCGCGAGACATCGACCAGACCCTTGGTCTGGTATTCCTCACTTAGGCCATGGGCCACAGCCATGTGCAGATGTTCCCCAGTCTCATCCAGCAAACGGATCGAAGCACGCGAGGTTGCGAGCGCTTTAGCGGCGCTGATTGCCAGATGCTCCAGTACTTCGGGTAGGCTGAGTGTCGACGATACAGTCTGGGTTGTCTCCAGCAAAGCAGTCACCTGACGCTCGTGTTCGCGCAAGCGGGTCATGACCAAGGTCGCCAGGTGGACAGTGGCCGTCGCCGCCATAGTAAAGAATGCGATCTGCGCCATGATGTAGATCGGGTCAAGCTGTAAGCCGGGAGGAAGTACTGGGATCACGGTGTAATGCGGTAAGATGGCCATCCGTTCCAGCACGGCGATAGCCGCTAATGCACCCACCCCCAGGGCTATATAGATATAAGGTGAAGGGCTTGGCAACAGAATGGTGACACTGAGCATGTGGATTGCATAGATGGGAATCGCGGGGCTGGAAACGCCGCCAGTCAAGTGGAGGAAAACAGTCATGCTCAACCAGTCGAGCGCCACCTGCAGTAATACAAAACGCTGAAGACGTCGCAGATGCAGGGTGGGTTTTGGGGAGTAAAGCCTCCGCGCCACCCAGACAAGAACAGCGTTATAAACCAGGATACATACCCCAACCAGGTATAGTATATGAGCAGGGAGGGGTAGACCCAGTAGATGTACACAGACGGCTGTTGCCACAAGCACCAGGATTCCCGCACCCCAGCGTATCTGGATCAGGCGGGTGGTGACGTTGGCAATGTCTCCTGGCTCAGCACCCATAATTGGATGGTTTGCAGGCGTTTGTTTGGCCACGCTGAATGTTATCCCTTCAATAAGCTTAGTGTTAATTGTATGGGGATTACGTTCCGGCGGTCAATAACGATTTAACCTTCTGTACCAGCAAGTCTGGATCGAGCGGTTTCTCGACGAAGTCGTCAACTGGAAGGTATTCCTCATCAGGTCCAAAGCGCAGAGGTGTGGTTGTGTGGATGGCGGTTAACATCAATATTGGAATCTGACGATAGGGCGCATACTCCGATTCGGGATCAGTGCTGCGCAGGGTGAGCGACACCTGGAAACCTTCTGTGGCTGTGTCCATCATTACATCCAGCACAATCAAGTCGGGATTTTCGGATTTCACTTTCTCCAGGCCCTCGTTTCCACTTCCGGCCTCAATAATTTTATAGCCGGCATCTTCCAGGCATAAGCGGATCGCCAGCACCATATCAGGGTCGTCGTCTATGATCAGGATTTTTGCCATTGTTTCTGTATCCTTATTATGAAGGGCCATCCTCAGCCCTGTTTAGTTTCTCCAGGATTGCTGAGCAGACAGCCGGGATGGCTTCCTGCACCGGATCGCTCAATCCACTAGACCAGCCGATTATTGACGGCTGAATACCAAATATTGTGATTTCGTTGGGCAGCAGGCTCAGTGTTTGACCTAGCGCCAAAGCTTCAGCTAAGCCGGCAGAGTGTACTGATATCTGCTGATACATGTCGTTGGGCTTAAGGATAGCATTGTCGTTCAATACGAACTGCGCCCAGGTACCTGGCGGCAGGCCCATTTCTGCTGTGTCTATGATGATAACACGATGGTAGCCTTGTAGCAGCAGCGAAGTTTCTAAGCCGGGGGTTCCACCGTCGATCAGGTCCACCCCTTGCGGCACCCGCGGGCTCGCTTCTAGAGCGTTGATGACCGCTGCCCCGATGCCGTCGTCGCCGCGCAATGGATTGCCTAGCGCCAAGACAATCGTTCTGGCCTGTCGATGGGCTTGCTGAACTTCTGGAGTGTCGGCCTGAGCCGGTTTAGACGAACTCAACATTGAGCATGTGCGTCGAGCATGATATACAAGGATCATAAGCCCGGACCAACATCTCCAATGTAATGGTGATGTCGGACTTCTTTTTATTCAGGATAGTCGGTACCAAGGCGTGCATATCAGCTTCAATGTTCCCCAGGTTTTGAGCGGTAGGAATAATGCAATTGGCGCTGACAACCAGACCATCCTCGATGCGATAATGATGGAACAATATGCCGCGGGGAGCCTCGCAGGAACCTACTCCCTCGCCCGTCAGACGAGTTGGCGGCATAGGATCTTCCCAGGTCACCCCTCGATCGAGTAGCAGGTCGATGAGCAGAATGGCTTCTTCTACACAATGGACGATCTCGACCACCTGAGCTATGGATATCATATAGGGGTTGATACACGTAGGTTTTATATTGAGAGCGGTGGCTGCTGCCTGCGCCCTGGGATGCAGCTTGTCGTGGTTGATGTTGAAGCGGGCCAGCGCTCCTACCATATACTCTGGTCGCTGATTACGGGCGCGCTTGGCGGTGGAGTGCGGCACCATATACTCATTGGTAACTTGGCGGTACTTATCAAGGGACCAGACACCGCCGTCGCTGCTGACCACCTCGCCATCGATATAGCAATACTCGTCTTCCTTACGCAGGGCAACATATTCCGTCTCGCGCTCAAAAGCGGGTAGGCTCAAGGATTGAAAGAGCTCAACAGTTGCGTCCACATCGGTCCGCATAGCCTCCAGTCTCTGCCTTAGCTGGTTTAACTCATCTATGTCTGGGAAGTGTGTGAAACCACCAACAGTCATGGCAATTGGGTGGGTGTGTCGCCCACATAAAACGGCGCACATATCTCCAGCCAGCTTTTTCATTCGCAGTGCACGCAGCACGACGTCCGGAGAGCTCTTGGCTAGTGGGATAATGCTACCCACGCCCAGCAGGTCAGGGGCAACCAGCATGTAGATGTGCAAGAGATGGCTGTCGAGTATCTCACCGTGAAGGTTGAGCTTTCGCAACATAGTGGTCTGCTCACTGAGTTCAACGCCCAGGGCTGTTTCTGTCGCTCGTAGCGATGTAGTGGCATGTACCACGGCGCAAATGCCACAGATGCGTGAGGTTAGATGGGAAGCCTCGCTGAATGGACGTCCGCGTAGCATGGCCTCGAAGAAGCGAGGTGTCTCAACGATCTGTAGCTCGCACTTTTTAAGTTCCCCGTTACGTACGTCGACGACGATATTGCCGTGTCCCTCGACGCGAGTGATATGGTGGACGTCGACTTTAATCGTTCCCTTAGCCATCGTCAACCGCCTCCCTCTCCATAGTCTGATAGTTCAAGAACAATGTCATTTTTGCCAGTGTTTCTTCTGGGTTAAGGCCATGCTCAGATAGAATCTGTTTAAGCGAGTCAATGTTCGGGTCGGGGATCAAACCCCGGCACCCTTCGCAACCATCGCCGTATGTGGGGCAGATGGCATCACAGCCGGCGCGAGTGATTGGACCCAGGCAGGTCTTACCCCGCAGGTACACGCAGATATTTTCTTTTAGCTTACATTCGACGCACACGGGGTAATCGGGGATTTGAATTGCCCGGCCTTGCAATAGCGCCTTGAGCGCAGCCACAAATTCTCTGCGGTCGATCGGGCATCCCGGGAGGACAGCATCGATTGGGATTACATCCTTGATTGGCCGCGCTTGGTAGGTCTCATACCACTCTGCCTTGTCACCGTATACGTACTGGCGCACATCGTCCAGGTCGAACCGATTGCGAATAGCGTTTATCCCACCAAGGTGGGCGCAGGCACCCAAAGCCACCACCAGCTCTGCACGATCGCGTATAGCCTTCATAACCGGCTCGTCGCTGGGCCGCGTGCAAGAGCCTTCGATGAATGCAATCTGGTAGTCATCGCCTTTCTCACTCATGGCTTCGCGGAAGCAGACGATATCAATGACGTCTAGAATCTCAGGATGAGTCTGGAGCGAGTCGATGACTGTGAGTTGGCAGCCTTCGCAACTGGTGAAATCAAAAAAGGCCACTTTTGGCTTGGCAGACATCACAAAGCCTCCGCAAGGTGTTTGATCTCGGCATAGGAGAATGACGGACCAGATTGACAGGTGTATAGGTGATTTATCTGGCAGTGCCCACATTTACCGACACCGCACTTCATCCGGCGCTCTAAGCTGAGCCAAATGTTCCCCTCTGGGATACCCTTGCCGAGCAGCTCCATCAATACGAAGCGATACATGATTGGCGGACCGATAGTAACCGCCACCGTATTACGTGGATGGATATCTACTTTAGGGAACAATGTAGTAATAACACCTACGTTCCCTTTCCAGTTGTCGTCGGCGCGGTCGACGGTGAGGTGCAGCTCGATGTCGTCCCGTGCCTGCCACTCTGCTAACTCATTGGTGAATAGGAGCTCGGATGGGTGGCGCGCACCATACAGAATGATGACCCGGCCGAAATTGCCGCGCTCATCCATCACCTGGTTGATCAAGGAACGCAGTGGGGCTAAGCCCAGGCCTCCGGGGGCAAATAGCATATCCTTACCTCGAAAGCGCTCGAAAGGGAAACCACGTCCGAAAGGACCGCGTATCCCAATCGTCTCCCCGGAGGTCATCCGATGGAGGACACTGGTCAGATCGCCGGCGCGCCGGATGCACAGCTCAAAAGAACCATTGCTGCGACTAGGCGAGGAGGAGATGCTGATTGGAGCCTCTCCTACGCCTAGCAGAGAGACTTCGACAAACTGGCCTGGTTTGTGGCCAAGAGCGATGCCCCCTGGCAGTTCGATGGTAAAGAGCTTCTCCAACTTGGTGAGCGGCTGCACTTCCAGGATCCGAGATTGGGTAGGCAAATAAATCGAAGACTCAGGTAAAGTCTCAATTAGATTTAAGGTCATAGCAACGTTTCCTACTCTCTATCGTTGGCATGGCGATGGTATAAATCGTTTAAAGTATCCACCATGTTGATATCAGCCAGGCAGGCCTGACCGCAGCGTCCGCAGCCAACACACCCCAGTAGACCATAAGTTTCCATCTGGTACTTACCTTTACGGAAGAAGCGATGACGTTGGCGTTGAGCGCGGCTAGCGCGGAAGTTATGCCCGCCAGAGACGGTAGCGAACTTGTCCAGCTGACACGAATCCCATACCCGGGTTCGTTGACCAGCGCTGAGCGTGAAATCGACCTCGTCGGTGACGTTAAAGCAGTAGCAGGTCGGGCACACGTTAGTGCACATGCCGCACGCTAGGCAGCGCTCGCCTAGCTCATCCCACAATTTGTTTTCATAACTCACCGAGAGCAGGCTGGGTAGTTCAGTTATGTCGAAATCAAGCCGAAGCGGGAAGCGCGCCCATTTATCGCTCAGCACCCGATTGAATAACCGATAGTCCTCATCGGTTACATCGCGAGCAGCGGAGAAGCCATCGAGAAGACGGGCGCCTTTTTTAGTCTCGATATCGACAGCATAATCATCGCCTATGTCCGTCAGGTGCAAGTCAAAACCGTTGGTTACTGACAAGGTGCCCATGCTCTTGCAGAACGAATGCGGTATGCAGGGCTGTAAGCATTCTATGCTGACTAAGTAGGTATTTTCTCGGTGAGCCTGATAATGCTGATCGGAATAGCCCTGCTGAAAGACACGATCAAGAAGTTGTATGGCATGCAAATCGCAGGTATGAATACCTAGGACAACTGTGGGCTTGGCTTCGATTACTGTCTCAACATGAACTTGACTCCCATCTGTCTTGAAGCGGATCAGCTCTTCACGCTGCGGGAGCAGGTATTTCTTAGGTGGAATTACCGTTGTCGGGTAACCGAGGTCCAGCTCTACTGCGGACTGAATGTCGCCGAATATGTGCTGTCCGTGTAGTGGCTTAGGGCCAACAACCCGGTAACCAGTGCATAGGCGTTCGATCCACTCCGGCATAGCAACCTTGGGTATGACTTTAAAACTCATTATTTTGATGGCTCCCTTCTGGGCGAGGCTCTATAACCCGTTGGTGATTCGAGCGAGTTTCAGGATAATTGTAAGACATCAGGGTTTGTGAATGACCTAACACACATCATTATAATAAACGAGTGATGTCATAAATGGATTAATCGAATGCATCCCGGTGAGTTTGTCTTACAGTACCTTGGAACAATTTTTATTATCTGACCGAGGTTGACCTGCCCATCGTTAGTTCTAGAACTCACTGATGTGAACATTTACGCTCCATACTTCGCCAGCCGGCCAGCGTGGGCCATTAGAAGCGGCATTAAATCAGCTGCTAGGAAGGTTCCAAGACCACCCTGAGCACAAGCCCGATCTCCGAAGGTCGTCTGATCGTCAGGCAGAACAGTGTCAGGGGCCCAGAGCAGCGTCGGCACCGGGTGCCACGAGTGGATCCTCATCCGTGCAGGCGTGGAGTGGTCGCCAGTCACACACATCACATCAGGGTTCAGATCAAGCAGCGTCGGCAGCGCTCTGTCCACAGCCTCGATGATCGCTGCCTTGCCAGCGAAATCGCCATCCTCGCCCTTGCTGTCGGTCTTCTTTATGTGGATGAAGAAGAAGTCGAATTCATCCCAGATGCTGGCTGCCACGTGGAATTCGTCTTCAGGCTGATCACCGGGAAAATCCTTCACTTGCATACCCACCAAACGTGACACGCCCCGATACATTGGATAGACTGCCACACAGGCTGCCCGTAGGCCATAGATATCAGGAAATTGAGGTAGATCCGGGTCAGTCGAAAAGCCACGCAAGGTGAGGCCGTTGGCTTTGGGTTGGTCAGCTAAACGCACGCGCGCCTCGGCAATCCACTGGTTGAAAAATCCAGCCGTCTGCTGTGAACCCGGTGTTCGAGCGCGAGCTGGAAACGGCAACACGCCAGTCTGCTGTGGATCGGTATCCTCGATATCTGGCTCAAGGCCTTCCCCCCGCATCACGACCGCCAATCGATACTCGCGTACGTGTCGTGCCTCGACCTCCACACCAGGTATCTGTATTTCTGACATGCGTTCGACCAAGGGAAGGGCTTGTTCTGAAGGGATGCGTCCAGCTCGTCGATCAATTATCCTACCCTCTGAATCCAGGGTGCAGAAGTTCCCTCGGCTGGCAACATCTCCTTTAGCGACAGTTATCCCGATACCAGAGGCTTCCAATACTCCCCGACCGACATCGAACTGGAGTGGATCATAGCCGAAAAGCGCCAGATGGGCAGGGCCTGAACCGGGAGTGATTCCACGTCGAATGGGAATTGTCCGGCCAAGTGTGCCCTCCGACGCTAGCCGGTCCAGGTTGGGGCTTCGTGCAGCCTCCAATTCTGTCGGGCCGCCTGACTCAACCGGCAGTCCACCCAGACCGTCCAGGACCAATAGGACGATCTTACGATTGGATTCTTGGCGCAGTTCGCGCATCAATTGTAAGTCCGCCATCTGGGTTCTCCGGGTTTTTATAACAAAGCCCCCTCGCCTGTGCGTGCAGGGGGTTTTGCTTAATGTCCTCAACAGGCTAGTGAATTGTTTGTTGTTCCCCTTCAGTCTCGAACAGGTGCATGTTGTCCATGTTGAGTACCAGTTGTGCACGGTCGCCGACATGTAATTTTGTACGGGGATCGATGCGGCCGGTAGCAATAAAATCTCCAATTTTCACGTTCATTAAAATCTCGTTGCCCAGCAATTCGACCACATCCACTTCAACTTCAACCGATGCAGCATGGATGTCGGGTGGTGTGAATAGCGGGTCGTGGATGTCATCTGGGCGAAGGCCGAAGATCACCTGCTTTCCGATATGTGATTTGTAGGTTTTGACCTTCGACTCAGGCACACGGATCTGGAAGGCACCGGTATCCACTATTAGAGCGCCATCGGCCCGATCCAATCGTGCAGTGAAGAAGTTCATTGCTGGAGAGCCAATGAAGCCTGCCACGAAGATGTTTGTAGGGCGGTCATATAGTTTCTGGGGTGAATCAACCTGCTGGATCAGGCCATCTTTAATCACCGCGATGCGGGTGGCCATGGTCATCGCTTCCACCTGGTCGTGGGTGACGTAGATGAATGTGGTCTGGAGGCGCTGATGAAGCTTGCAGATTTCGGCGCGTGTTTGCACTCTAAGCTTTGCATCCAGATTGGAGAGCGGTTCGTCGAACAGGAAGACCTTTGGCTCGCGCACAATCGCCCGGCCTACTGCCACTCGCTGGCGCTGGCCGCCTGACAGTTGGCGAGGTTTACGGTCGAGCAGATCTCCTATCCCCAGAATTTCTGCTGCATCCTGTACTCGCCGCTTGATCTCCTGTTTTGGAGTTTTGCGTAGTTTGAGACCGAAAGCCATATTGTCGTAGACGGACATATGCGGGTAAAGAGCATACGATTGGAACACCATGGCGATGTCTCGATCCTTGGGCGCGATGTCGTTAACTACTCGGTCATCGATCAGAATTTTTCCTTCAGTCATCTCCTCCAAACCCGCCAGCAGGCGCAGGGCAGTTGTCTTTCCACAGCCTGACGGCCCCACCAGCACAATGAACTCCTTGTCCTCTATATGAATGTCCATGTCGTTTACCGCAACGACTTCCCCGAAGTTTTTAGTAACGTGTTCGTAGGTTACGCTGGCCATGGGCCGTTCTCCTTTCGTTTGGGTATAGTAACGATAATTATACACTCCATCCGAGATATTTCTAAACAACACTGCTTGTTAGGTTGACGGTCTTTAAGCTCTCTGGTATATTCGACGAAGTGCGTAAACAGATGGGTGATACAAACGAAGAACATGGCTCCGCCGTCCGCTGGTGGCGTTTTATGCGTTGGCTCAAACCGGGCCTGGGTGTAAAACGATGGTTGGTGATGATGGTCGTCGGAACCGCCCTGATTGGCTTAGGGTTGGCGGTACTTCTTCTCGATATCTATCGCGCCTATCCCGAATCGTCCTGGCTGGCCTTGTTTAGTTTATATGGTCTGCCAAGATGGCTGCGGGTTCTCGTATTAACCACAGCAGGCTTTGGCGTGCTACTCCTCGCCGTTTTTTCTTTAAACCGCACTCTTCTTGCACCATACATCCGCCCGGGCAAGCCAGTTGTTGACGCGGTGGCTCAACATCGTCGCCTGGGGCGGGGACCGAAGATTGTAACCATAGGCGGTGGTACTGGATTGTCGACCTTGCTGAGGGGACTGAAGCGACATTCCGGTAATTTGACTGCTATCGTCACGGTTACCGATGATGGTGGATCTTCAGGACGTCTGCGCCGCTCGTTAGGCATACCTCCACCGGGGGACGTGCGTGCCTGTATCGCTGCGTTGTCGGACGACGAGGACCTGCTTACCCAATTATTCCAGTATCGTTTTCTTAAGGGTGAAGAACTTAATGGCCACTCCTTTGGCAATCTCTTCATCGCTGCTCTTGCAGGAGTTACCGGCAGCTTCGATCAGGGAATCATGGAGGCGGCAAGAATCCTCTCCATCCGCGGCAAAGTGCTTCCTTCAACCCTCGAGGATGTGGCCCTGGTCGCAGATAAAACCCCGGACTTGGCCTTGGAGGCTTTCCGAATTGAGGGCGAAAGCCTCATCCCGGAGACGCCGGGACGAATCCGTCGCGTCCACCTTGAACCTAATGACCCGCCAGCATACCCTGATGCGATCCAAGCCCTGATCAGCGCCGATATGATAATTCTTGGTCCCGGCAGCTTGTATACCAGTATCTTACCCAATCTGCTTGTGCCGGATTTAGTCAAAGCCATTCGGGCAGGACAGGCTTTAAAGGTGTTTGTGTGTAATGTGGCTACTCAACTTGGAGAAACGGAAGGATATGACTGCAAGCAGCACTTGGAGGCGATCGAACGCCATGTTGGGCGTGGCCTGGTAGATATTGTCGTTGCCAATGACTGTCTAGATTACGCCCTTCCGGATCGGATCTCTCCAGTGGCCCCGTCAGCCGGAGAAGATATAATGATCCCGATCTACACTGCTGACCTGGTTGACCCGGTACGCCCCTGGCTTCATGACTCGGCTAAATTGGCTGATAAGTTGATCGCCCTACTTGAAGAGAGGACCGGTCCACTTGATCTGTCGCCTGTAGATCAACTCGAACCAACAACAAGTTCGAACTAATTAAGAAAGGGAGATTATCATGACAACTCGAATAGGAATCAACGGATTTGGACGCATCGGACGACAGGTGTTGAAGGTGATGAAGGAGAATTATCCTGATGATTTCGACATCGTGGCCTTCAACGATCTGGGCAACCTTGAGACGATGGCTCATCTATTCCGCTATGACTCCAACTATGGGGCTTACCGTGGCAGGGTTGAGGTCAAAGAAGATGGGCTGGTTATTGAAGGGGACTTCATCAAAGCCTTATCGCAACCCGATCCTGAAACGCTGCCGTGGAAGGACATGGGCGTAGAGATCGTAATCGAGGGCACAGGCATCTTTCGTGCTCGCGAGGATGCAGCCAAGCATCTGGGGGCAGGGGCAAAGAAAGTGATTATCACTGCTCCAGCCAAAGAACCTGACCTGACGATTGTTTTAGGTGTTAACGAGGGCGACTATGACCCAGCTCAGCATCACATCATTTCTAATGCCTCTTGTACTACCAATTGCCTGGCGCCGGCGGTCAAAGTCGTGCAGGATACCTTTGGCATCACCAAAGGTTTAATGACCACTATCCATTCATATACCTCCGACCAGCGGATCCTCGACCTGCCCCATAAAGATCTTCGAAGGGCGCGCGCCGCAGCGCTAAACATCATTCCCACTACAACCGGCGCTGCCAAGGCTCTTGCCTTAGTGATTCCTGAGCTGGAGGGGAAGTTCGATGGCTTCGCCATGCGCATTCCCACCCCAACTGTATCTGTCGTGGACTTCGTCGCCAACTTGAAGAGTCCAGCAACGACCGAAACGCTTCACCAGGCCTTCCGCAATGCAGCTGATGGACCGATGAAGGGAATCCTGGGTTTCTCTGAGGAGCCCTTAGTCAGCCTAGACTATAAGATGGATCCCAGGTCGAGCATTGTTGACGCGCAATTCACCTTTGTCCTTGATGAAGATATGGTGAAAGTAGTTGCCTGGTATGACAATGAGTGGGGTTACTCAGTACGTACTGCAGACCTTGCATTACTAGTGGCAAAATCGCTGTAGAGACCGAGAGCGCGGTGTGACTTAATCAGCCATGCCGCGCTAGGATTCAAACCCATGTTCAACAAAAAGACGATAAGGGATGTCGACCTGAAAGGACATCGGGTGCTAGTTCGGGTCGATTTTAATGTGCCCTTGGATGAGGGCGCCGTTGCGGACGATACGCGCCTCCGAGCATCGTTGCCCACATTGAATTATTTAATTACGGAAGGTGCAGCGGTTATCCTTTGCTCTCACCTTGGCCGTCCGAAGGGTAAAGTTATCCCCGAACTCTCACTAAGACTAGTGGTGAAACGGCTTTCGGAATTGCTCGGTCAGCCGGTAGCTTTTGTAGCTGACTGCATCGGGACTGAAGTTCAGGCTGCAGTAGAGAGGCTGCAACTTGGCGAGGTGCTATTGCTTGAGAACACCCGCTTCTATCCCCAGGAGAGAGCAAATGATCCAAATTTCGCGGCTGATCTTGCCTCCTTGGCTGATTTATTTGTTAATGACGCCTTCGGATCTGCCCATCGAGCTCACGCTTCTACCGAGGGGGTAGCCCACCATCTACCAGCAGTAGCCGGATTCCTAATGGAAAAAGAGCTCAATTACTTAGGCGCTGCATTGGAAGATCCAGAACGACCCTTCATTGCTATTTTGGGCGGTGCGAAAATTTCAGACAAAATTGGTGTAGTTGAACGATTACTTGACCTAGCTGACCGCCTGCTGATCGGTGGCGCAATGGCCAATACATTCCTGGCCGCCAGTGGGCTTGACATGGCGGAATCGCTCGTTGAGGAAGAATCGTTAGATATCGCACATGGATTGATCGAACGGGCGGGGGACCGTCTGCTTATGCCCACTGACCTAGTCGTAGCTGATTCATTCGCCGCTGATGCGGAGAAGAAGATAGTGGCGGTGAATGCCGTCCCTACTGGCTGGCGGGCCATGGACATTGGGCCTGAGACGATAACCAACTTCAAGCGAGCACTCCAGGGAGCACGACTTGTGGTCTGGAACGGCCCGATGGGAGTATTTGAGTTTGAACCCTTTGCTGCCGGGACAACGGCGTTGGCCGAAGCAGTTGCCGCATCCAAGTGTAAATCCATCGTCGGTGGGGGGGATTCTGCAGCCGCTGTTCGGAAGGTAGGCTTGGCGGATCAGATTAGCCATGTCTCTACAGGTGGCGGTGCCTGCCTGGAATTTCTCGAGGGAAAGTCCTTGCCTGGGGTTGCAGTGCTCATCGATCGCGACTCGCCAAGCTCAGCCTAACATTTTACTTACATTTGACGTAACTACTCAGGCATCGTCTGGAAATAGGCAGTTCTGCTCACGAAACGGCTTTTTGATTTCATTGCGAGCCCTTCGATCCCTCAGGGCCTTCGGCTCCGCGAAGCAATCTCCTGCCTTCAACGTGTAAGCAACGGTGGAGATTGCTTCGTCACTTCGTTCCTCGCAATGACAGACTGAGTAGTTGCCATTTGACACAGATTTATTGTCCCGGTGATCGGGCTAGTCTATAATGGGCACAAGCTGAACCGGGAGCTAGTATGTCGTTTGTTCAAGGTGAAAATGTCGGTCCCTATCGGATCATAGAGCAGATGGGCCAGGGGGGTATGGCGACGGTTTTCAAGGCCTACCATGCTGCCTTAGACCGATATGTCGCCATCAAGGCGTTACACCCCGCGATGATGGAGGATCCGGGTTTCCTCGCCCGTTTTCAGCGCGAGGCTCGGGTTGTAGCTCTATTAGATCATCCTAATATTGTGCCAATTTACGACTACGCCGAGCATGGTGGACGTCCCTATCTGGTGATGAAATTCATCGAAGGCGAGACGTTAAAAGCTCGACTCGTTCGCGGACCAATCTCAGAAGAAGAGACGCTCAAAATCGTTGAGGCTGTAGGCCAGGCGCTTTCCTATGCACATGAGTGCGGTATCCTGCATCGCGATATAAAACCATCTAATGTTTTACTCTGTCCTGATGGATCTATTTACTTGGCGGATTTTGGACTGGCACGTATCGCTGAGGCCGGTGCATCGACACTATCTGGTGACATGCTTATGGGGACGCCACATTATATTTCTCCTGAGCAGGCTCGTGGCGAGAGCGATCTGGACGAGAGGACTGATATTTACTCTTTCGGAGTGGTCCTATATGAATTGGTCGTAGGTCGGGTTCCCTTCGATTCTGATACACCCTTTTCAATCATTCACGACCACATTTATTCCCCTTTGCCGTTGCCCTGCAATGTCAATCCTGACGTGTCGGAATCTGTTCAGCTTGTATTGCTCAAAGCACTAGCCAAGGACCGGGAAGATAGGTTCAAATTAGTAGATGAAATGGTGGCGGCTTTCCGCGCCACAACAGTTGTGGGTGATGTCGATGTTCTCACCCCTGACACGATACCCCACATCGATACTATGCCAGTTTTGTCCCATGGAGAATCAGCGGTACCGGTAGCCGTGGCTCCACCAACTGAGCCGCAACGTGAAATTGCTGCTGATGTCGTTCAAGCGGCAGTTCCCAGCATGCAACCGGTGACCAAGAGCCGTCGGCAGTGGTTGTGGGTTGCGGGTGGCCTGGTATTTGCCTGCATATTCCTCTTTCTCTTCCTGGCGATGGTCAATCGACCAAGGGAGGGGCAGCCGCTGTGGATTTTCAGTGAGCCGGTCGATAAGGCGCCTGAAATCATGGCTCCCAGAGAAATAATTGATGAGCAGAGTCCTAAGGAGCACCTCAATCGTGCTGAGGAACTACTGGCCGCCGGCGACGACTTGGCTGCCTCCGAGGAGTTTGCCATTGCCGGCGAACTTTTTCTTAAGGTTGGCGATCATGCAGCAGCAGCTGAGTGCTTTACTAAAGCAGCTGACCTACACCTCAGCCACATCGAGGGGATGCTCGCCGATGGGGACGATCTGGGAGCTTACAATGAGATAGTAAAGGCCGGTGACCTTTATCTCGAGGTTGGCGAATATGTAGCCGCGGCGAAAGCCTATAGCTGGGCGGCTGAGATCTCAGATAGACCTGTACCCACTCAACGTTTATTGATCGACTCGCTGACCCAAGCGCTCTTCCTTGGTGCGCCAGAGGAGGCGATGTTGCCA
Organism: Anaerolineae bacterium; assembly: GCA_030605795.1. Classification (GTDB taxonomy): domain Bacteria; phylum Chloroflexota; class Anaerolineae; order Anaerolineales; family E44-bin32; genus DUEZ01. The sequence goes on from JAUWHR010000021.1 coordinate 16,065, forward strand.
CTTATCGAGCCCATCTTGGAGGAGTATCCAGATTGGGGAACAATCCAGGTCATAATGGCCAGGGCTAGGTTGTATTCAGGTCACCACAATGAGGCTCTGGGAATGATTGAACAAGTGTACGGAGATACACCAGAAGACCCTCTTGCCTTAACTGTCTTAGCTGAATATCACCTCATTATTGGTAAGTTGGATGAGGGGTATGAGCTTATCGATAAATTACTGACTGAACAAAGGTTACCGGTTTGGCTGAAGGAGCATTTGGAAGCATTGAAACGGAGGTTTTAGAATAATTTAATCAGAAGATCTACTTGGTGGCTGATAATAACGATGGACCTAGGCTTGTTTCCCATTGTTTTATTACTGACTCCACTGAAAAAAGGTCAACCGCGAGAAGATGACCGTTATATGTGGGGGTGCGGGCGGCGCCCCCACCCCCACACAAAAAGCTCCACGTATAGCCCGTGTCCTTTTTTACCTGGTGTCATTCAAAAAAAAATGCGAAACAAGACTAGGTGCCTCGGGCTTTTAAAACCCCCAC
>JAUWHR010000015.1 GCA_030605795.1 Anaerolineae bacterium
CCTCTGCGAGCTCCATCCCTATATGTCAAGTAGAGTTGGGCAACTGCCAGCTCATTTGACTCACCATTGCCGAGACTGGGCGAGGCTCCTTCATGCGGGGTTGAGGAGAAGGAACCATGTTCAGTCATATTCTTGTTCCTCTGGACGGATCTCCCCTCGCCGAGTGTGTATTGCCGCACGCGGTGGCAATATCCCGGGCTTTTGGGGCGCGATCAACGCTAGTGCGAGTGTTGGAGCGGTCCACCACAACAGGTCGACTCAAATCCGTTGATCCGCTGGAATGGCAATTTTATAAAGCCGAAGTTACAGCCTACCTGGATGGAGTGACTGTACGCTTGCATGAAGCCGGCCTACAGGCGGAGCGCGCCCTCTTGGAAGGTCAGGCGGCGGAGCGTGTCGTCCAGTTCGCTCGCAGCCATGACGTCAAGCTGATCGTGCTCAGCAGCCATGGTCGAAGCGGCCTCAGCGGCTGGAATGTAAGCGGCGTCGTTCAGAAAATCATCCTGCGTGCCTATATACCCACGATGATCGTTCGCGCCTATCGTCCTGTTACCAGTGAGCTGACGGGCTTTCGATACCATCGGTTGCTGGTCCCGCTGGATTGTTCGCAGCGAGCTGAGTGCGTGTTGCCGTTGGCTGCATCTCTGGCACGATTCCACGGGTCCCAACTTATATTGGCACATGTGGTTCGTAAACCTGAAATGCCCCGACGCGCTCCCCCAACCCAGGAAGACATCGAACTGGAGAATAAAATAACGGAACGCAATCGGCTGGAAGCAGCCAGTTATCTGGAACAGCTTCAGTCCCGGCTGTCTCTGGATGTTCAAACCCGTTTGCTTGTCAGCAACAATCCCGCTGCAACGCTGCATGAGTTGGTAGATAGAGAGGATGTAGACTTAGTCCTTTTGAATGCTCACGGCTATTCCGGCGGAACCCAATGGCCTTATGGTAGCTTGACGGTCAGTTTTATCGCCTATGGTACTACCCCGTTGTTGATCATGCAGGATATTCCTCCAGACGAAGCAGAGCCCACCCGGGCCGAGGTTGCTGCAAGAGAGCATAAGGGACACTAGGACGTGCAAAACAGCCAATCTGATCCAACTATACGCGCCAATGAGACTCGCTCAGGTAGTGATTTTATGAGGACGGGCCGATTAGAAAGCTTGGCGCGCCAATTGGCAGAGAGACAAACCATATCTGGTCATCCCATGCGCAGTGCCCCAGTCTTGGGCCGTCTCCAGGAGCTCGAAGCCCTCTTGCGCAACGCCCACCAATATTTCTCACAGGCATCTGAGGATGGGCCATCCCTCTCCCATGCTGGCGAATGGGTACTGGACAATTACTATGTGGCGCAACGAGCTATACGGCAAATCCGTGAGGATATGCCGAAAGGCTTTTATCGCCAATTACCCAAACTCGATACGCCTCCCCTCGAAGGTTACCCTCGTATTTATGAACTGGCGCAGGAAGTGATCAGGTACTGTGAGTGCAGGCTCGATCTCGGTGTTGTGATGCGTTTCGTTCAGGCTTATCAACGTGTCACCTCGTTGACGATGGGTGAATTGTGGGCGTTGCCGACCATGCTACGTCTTTGGGCTTTTGAGTACTTAGTTGAGGCGCTGGCCAACATCGCAGGTCTGCACATGCCGGGCGTCGAAGTGAAATCTGTGGCGACGCCGCCTTTGATGTTGGCAGATGAGGAAGTTGTCGCCTATAGCATCACCACCCTGCGCACTATGGCCGTCCAGGATTGGAAGGTCTTCTTCGAAAGTGTCAGCCATGTCGATAGAGTGTTACGCAACGACCCGGCGAATATTTACACCTCCATGGATTTCGATACCCGTGATCGCTATCGCAAGGTCATCGAGGAATTGGCCAGGGCAACGAATTTTGATGAGAAACAGGTAGCACAGGAAGCGATCGGACTGGCCCAGGATACGCTAGGAAGACAGGCGTTGTCTCGTTTCAGTCACGTCGGGTTCTATCTATTGGACGAGGGCCGTGCAAAACTTGAGTCCCGGCTGGGCTTTCAACCCTCATGGAGCATACGCCTGCGTCGTTGGTTGTTCGTCCATTCCAGTTCGGTCTACTTGAGCAGCATTGGCTTTCTCACTTTAGCTATCCTGCTTGGCTTGACTCGATATACCCTAGTCGCTGGCGGTAATCTCTGGCAATTGATTGGGGTGGCTTTTATGGCTGTGACGCCGGCCATGACCGTAGCTGTCAACCTGGTCAATTGGCTTATCACTTACACCATACCGCCTCGGGTACTACCTAAAATGGAGTTCCAAGAGGGTATCCCGGTCGATTATCGAACTGTAGTAGCCGTCCCTGCCCTTCTTAGCCATCCTGGCGATGTCGAATCGGTGTTGCAGCAAATGGAGCTCCATTATCTTGGCAACGTGGATCATCACATTCACTTTGCCCTGCTAACCGACTTCATGGATGCGCCTCAGCAGGACATGCCCGGTGATCAATCTTTGCTTGAGCTGGCCAAAGGCGGTGTCCAAGCTCTTAACCAGAAGTACGGTCAGCAGAACGTTGGTCCTTTTTATCTCCTTCACCGCCGACGGAAGTGGAACCCGAGCGAGAACTGTTGGATGGGTTGGGAGCGTAAAAGGGGGAAATTGGCCGAGTTAAATCGCCTTATTTTGAGTAACTCGAATGGACTCGATGAAATCGCTTCGAAGGGCGACGACAGAGACATCTCTTTCAGCCTGCAGGTAGGGGACCTCGACGTCCTGTCGGAGGTCAAGTACATCATTACCCTAGATGCAGATACGTCTTTGCCTCCGGGCAGCGCCAAGCGCCTCATCGCTACATTGGCCCATCCCCTGAATCGCGCTGAATTTAACCCTGAGAATGGTGAAGTGGTCGCCGGATACACCGTACTCCAACCCCGACTAGAAATTAGACCGGAGAGCGCTAACCAATCCATATTCACCCGGGTGTTTGCTGGGGATATCGGTCTGGATCTGTACACGCGAGCGGTATCCGATGTGTACCAGGACTTCTTTGGTGAAGGTATCTACGCCGGTAAAGGTATCTACGATGTCGCCACCTTTGAACGCAGTCTAACCGGACGGGTGCCTGAAAATGCACTACTCAGTCACGACCTGTTTGAGGGAATCCACGGCCGGGCTGGGCTGGTGACCGACGTGACCCTGCTTGAGGATTATCCACCGAACTACCACACTTACACGCTCCGGTTGCACCGGTGGATACGCGGGGACTGGCAGTTGCTGCCTTGGCTGCTATCCAGAGTACCTCGCACAGATGGGGGGAGAGAGCCCAATGACCTCTCGATGCTTGACAGATGGAGAATCATAGACAATCTACGCCGTAGCATGTTAATGCCATCGCTGTTGGCCTTGTTGATCACTGGTTGGCTATTGTTACCCGGTTCGGCGATTGTTTGGACGCTGGCAGGGTTGCTATCGCTATCAGTGCCCTTTGTCACCAGTTTTGTAACGGCGCTAGTTCGGGGATTTAGGAGTAAATCATTGGATGGTTTCGTCCAGTCGGTCTGGCCGGTTGCAGTTCGCTGGCTGCTGACATTGGTTTTCCTCCCCCATGAGGCGCTGCTTGTAGTTGACGCCGTCGCATCCACCCTGATCCGGCTGATTATTACCCATAAGCGCATGTTGCAGTGGACCTCCGCCGCGCATACGATCCGTCTGTTCGGCAAAGAAACGAAACTAGCGTTGATGTGGAGGCGAATGATCGACGCGCCGCTTCTTGGTTTGACGTTGGCTTTAATGGCCGGGCTGATCAATCCGGTGGCGTTGCTCGTTGCCGCGCCGTTGCTGCTCGCATGGCTGGTATCACCCCTGATCGCACATTGGATCAGTTGGCCTTTGGTTCACGAACCAAATCAACTTTCCGATGATCAACGCCAGCAGTTGCGCTGCCTGGCTCGCCGCACTTGGCATTATTTTGAACAGTTTGTCAGCCCAGATGATCATTGGCTGCCCCCTGACCATTTTCAGGAAGAGCCACGTGGGATCGTCGCTCACCGCACCTCACCTACCAACCTGGGCCTGATGCTGCTTTCGACCCTGGCTGCCTTCGACTTGGGTTACCTTGGCCCGTTGGAACTGGTCTTGCGTCTCCGTGCAACTTTTGACAGCATGAGCCAACTGGAGCGATACCGAGGGCACCTCTTGAATTGGTACGATACGAGCAACCTGGAGCCTCTTCCCCCGCGATATGTATCCACTGTAGATAGCGGCAACCTCGCGGCTTGTCTGTTGACTCTCAAACAGGGGTGTCTGGATTTGCCCCAATCCCCAATACTCCGTTGGGAGCGCTGGCAGGGTCTCCTTGACATATTGGCTGTCCTCAACGAGATCCTACAGAGCGTGGAGCGGAATGGCCTCGATGGTACGCTGAAGCCGTTACAGACTTACCTGGATCACATCCGCCAACAAGTGCTCGCAGTGCGAAACACGCCTGACGATTGGGTGCACCTGTGGTCCCATCTTTCCGACGACGCCTGGCAAAAATTAAACCAGCTCTTGATGTCGTTCGTCGAGTCTAACGCCTCCATGCTCGACGCCTCAATCCTGAGCAAAATGCGGATCTGCGCCAACCACATTCACCATCACCTGCTCAGTGCTCACCGCGAATTGGCTATGTTGTTCCGGTGGCATACCCTCCTGAGACATCCACCGATCCTATTTAGACGACTAGAGTCGGATCCAACCGTCACCGACGCTGCAGGCAAGGGCATCGTGGTAATGTGGCAGGCGTTGGTAGAAGCCCTGCCCACTACGGCGCGACTTAATGAAGTGGGCGAGGTCTGTAAGGCGGCACAGGTCAGACTGTCTGAATTGCAAGATTGGCTGGATGATCAAGCTGGTCCGGAAAGCCAAGTGGAAGAAGCTCGGATCTGGTGCACACACCTAGCCGATGAGTTGAGAGATGCCCGTATGGCAGTCGAAGTCCTATTGATTGGCTATCGTGATCTAGCTGAGCAAGCAGAGGTCTATTTCCATGCCATGGATTTCGGTTTTTTATTTGATCCAAAACGCCAGGTGTTCCATCTTGGTTACAACGTTGCGGCCGAAGAATTGGACAGTAACTACTATGATCTGCTGGCGTCTGAAGCGAGGATGGCCAGCCTACTGGCTATTGTTAAGGGTGATGTTCCCCAGGGCCATTGGCTGCACCTGGCTCGTCCCCTGTCTCGAGTCGACGGTGCGCGGGTGATCCTCTCATGGAACGGGAGTATGTTTGAATATCTCATGCCCTCTCTGCTGCTTCGAGGATACGAGGGTACACTCCTGGACCAAAGCTGCCGGGTAGTCGTAAAGCGCCAGATCGACTACGGCCAACATAAAGGCTGTCCCTGGGGCATTTCAGAGTCGGGTTATTATCGCTTCGATGCCAGCATGAACTACCAATATCGAGGATTTGGCGTGCCCGGGCTGGGGTTTAAACGCGGCCTGGCTGAGGATTTAGTTATTTCGCCATATGCCTCGCTGCTAGCTCTATCACTATTCCCCCAGGCTGTGATGCGAAACATCGCTCATCTCATCGATCTGCAGATGCTCGGAAGCTACGGATTTTATGAGGCAATTGACTATACCCCTTCACGAATGCCCACAAGGCAGGATCATGCGATTGTATATTCGTATATGGCGCACCACCAGGGCATGATCTTGCTGGCCCTGGTCAACTATCTCCAGGATGAGGGAATGGTGCGTCGCTTCCATGCCGACCCCCGCGTACAGAGCGCGAACCTGCTCCTACAAGAGCGGGTGCCGTATCAAGCTCCCGTCGAGTACCCACATCCGCAGGAGATCAGACGTGTTTCTTCGGCTGAACCCCTGGTCACAATATCGCCATGGTCGGTGCCGGTGGGGGCTCCGCTACCATATGTAAATTTCCTCTCTAATGGTCGGTACAGCGTGTTCATCACCAGCTCTGGCGGTGGCTACAGCCGCTGGCAAGGGGTAGACCTCACTCGCTGGCGCGCCGACACCACTCTCGACTCCTGGGGAACCTGGGTCTATGTTCAAGATAGAGACAGCGGTGCACTTTGGTCGGCGGGTTACCAACCAACAGCCTCTCAGCCGGAAAGCCAAACGGTGCTGTTTTCGCCCCACAAAGCCGAATTTCAGCGCCGGGATCATGACATATCCATGCGTATGGAGATCTCCGTCCCGCCAGAGGATGACGTGGAGATTCGGCGCCTCACCCTGATCAACCATAGCGGACGCCATCGCCAGCTGATGTTAACCAGCTACGCCGAGGTTGTTCTCGCGCCTCAATCCGTCGACCGGCGTCATCCAGCTTTCAACAAGCTCTTTGTCGAGAGCGAATACTTGCCTGAAATAAATACTTTATTGTTTCACCGCCGCCTCCGTTCAGCAGAGGAGAAGCTGATCTACATGGCTCACTCCCTGGTAGTAAAGAGGGGGCATGAGATCATTGGCGCTTATGAGAGTGATCGGGCTCGATTCCTGGGCCGGGGTCGTACACCACGCTCTCCGGCGGCCTTGAGAGAAGATGGCTGGCGTCTTTCTGGCACAACCGGCGCCACTTTGGACCCGATTATGGCCCTCAGCCAGGAGATACAGCTTGAACCGTACGCCCATGCACAGGTCGCCTATGTCACCCTAGCGGCTGAGTCGCGCCAAGAGGCATTGATCCTTGTAGACCGCTATCAGGCCTGGCACAGGATCGAACGGGCATTTGACCGAGCACGAGCTTTCAGTGAACGTGAGCTGCGCCAACTTGGTCTCGCCTCTATAGATGTAGAACACCTCCATCAATTGCTCTCTGTCCTTCATTATCCTCACCATGCTCTACGAGCTGATCACACTACGCTCGCAGCCAACGTAAAAGGGCAATCTGGATTATGGGCCTATGCTATTTCCGGTGACTATCCGATTCTTTTAGTACATATCGACAACCAAGAGGAAATGTCACTGGTGCATGAATTGCTGCGAGCTCATGCCTACTGGCGCAACCGGCAGATCATGATCGATCTGGTCATCCTCAATCAGCGGGAGACCGGCTACGACCAGGAGCTGCAAGGCCAACTGCTCCGGCTGATCAAGCGGGTAAAAGCTGATCTTTGGCTGAACCGGCGCGGCGGCATCTTTCTCCTGCGTGCTGATCAGATGAGTGAGACCGATCGGGTGCTGCTGGAAACGGCCGCTCGGGCTGTTCTAGATGGGAGCAAAGGCTCCCTGGCTGAACAATTAAGCCAGCTGCGCGTGCAACCGATTCGTTTGCCATCCTTCATCCCCACCATACCCGGCCCCAAGTATGTCGAACCTACGCCGCCGCTGACCCGACCCACTAATCTTCTGTTTGATAACGGCGTAGGTGGCTTCAGCGGCGACGGTCGAGAGTACATCATCTATCTTGAGCCGGGCCAGTGGACGCCTGCCCCCTGGGTCAATGTCATCTCCAATCCCAACTTTGGCTTCCTGATCTCCGAGGCGGGTTTAGGTTATACCTGGGCAGAAAACAGCGGTGAGAATCGGCTTACACCATGGCGCAATGATCCGGTGACTGATGAGCCAGGAGAGGTGCTCTACCTGCGCGATGAAGAGACGGGACAGGTTTGGTCGCCCACACCTTTACCTGCCCACGCTGGGGCGCCTTACCTGATTCGCCATGGTGCCGGCTATTCTGTCTTCGAGCACCACAGCCACGGGCTCAAACAGCGATTGCGCCTCTTCGCTACCCCGGACGCGCCAGTGAAGGTGATAGGGATGAGGTTGGAGAATACATGGAACCGTCACCGGCGGATCACAGCAACCTATTATGCTGAGTGGGTGTTGGGCACGACTCGGGAGGCGACCCAGCAATACATTGTGCCTGAATTTGACCCCGAAACTCACGCATTACTGGCCCGCAACGCCTACAATGCCGAGTTTGGCGAGCGGGTGGCTTTTCTGGCCGCCAGCAAAGAACCTCATGGCCTGACGGCTGACCGGGCTGAATTCCTTGAGCGTATGGGGGGGCTCGAACATCCAGCCGCGCTTGATCGCGTCGGGCTGGCCAGCGCGGTAAGAGCCGGCCTGGACCCTTGCGCGGCTATGCAGATCCATATCGAACTGGACCCAGGCGAGACGAAAGAGATCTTTTTCCTGCTGGGGGAAGGGGCAGACCGTCAAATAGCGCTTCAATTGATCAAGCAGTATCAGGACCCGTCACAGGTAGAGGCCGCCTGGGAAGTAATGCATGAGTTCTGGGATGGCCTTTTGGGCACAATCACAGTGCAAACACCCGATCCGGCCATGAACGTGCTCATGAATCGCTGGCTGCTTTACCAAACACTCTCGTGTCGGTTGTGGGGACGGACTGCGCTTTACCAATCGGGCGGTGCTTTCGGCTATCGCGATCAGTTGCAGGATGTAATGGCTCTGGTGTATACCGAGCCCGATGCCATCCGGGACCACATCCTACAAGCGGCACGGCACCAGTTCAAAGCGGGGGACGTGCTGCATTGGTGGCACCCTCCCTCAGGACGTGGAGTGCGCACCCGCTGCTCTGATGACCTGCTGTGGCTTCCCTTCGTCACCGCCCACTATGTCGCCACCACTGGCGACAAATCGATCCTCAGCGAGAAAGCACCGTTTCTCAAGGGTGATCCTTTGGAGCCAGGAGAAGAAGAGCGCTATGGACATTATGAGACCAGTGCTGAGGTGCATACCCTCTACGAGCACTGCTGTAGAGCATTGAACAAAGGTTCGACCAGTGGGTCCCACGGCTTGCCCCTGATTGGCAGTGGGGATTGGAACGATGGCATGAACCAGGTGGGCGTGGAGGGGCAGGGCGAAAGTGTATGGCTGGGCTGGTTCCTGTGTGCTGTCTTGAATCGTTTTGCCCCCCTTTGCGAGCTTATGGGCGACGACAAACAGGCCGCCACATACCGCCAACAATGCGAAGAGTTGCGTCAGGCTTTGGAGGCTAATGCCTGGGATGGGAATTGGTATCATCGTGCGTATTATGACGATGGCACTCCTTTGGGATCTGCTGAAAACCGCGAATGCCAGATTGATTCCATCGCTCAATCGTGGGCTATCCTCTCCGGAGCAGCCACAAACTCGACGGCTCGATTGAACTCGCTGAAGCCTGAACGTGAAGTCCCAGCGCGCGCGGTGCAGGCAATGGAGTCGGTTGCTGAGCGGCTTGTGCGGTCTGATGACCAACTGGTGTTACTCTTTGCCCCGCCCTTCGATAAGACATCGCGTAATCCCGGCTATATCAAGGGCTATCCGCCAGGCATCCGTGAGAATGGGGGCCAATATACACACGCTGCGCTATGGTCTGTTTGGGCGTTTGCCGAACTGGGACAGGGGGACCGCGCCGAAGCACTGTTCCGGCTGCTTAACCCCATTTACCATAGCAATACGCCGGATAAGGTCACCCGTTACAAGGTAGAGCCCTATGTTGTGGCGGCGGATATTTATAGTGTTCCACCGCACACCGGGCGTGGTGGCTGGACCTGGTACACCGGCTCGGCCAGCTGGATGTATCGCCTGGGCCTGGAAGCCATTCTTGGACTACGGCGGATGGGAAAGGTGCTTAAGATTGATCCGTGTATCCCTATTAACTGGCCAGGCTATAAATTAACATATTGGGATGGAAAAACCTGCTACCAGATCCAGGTGGAAAACCCGGATGGCGTTAATCGAGGTGTGAGACGGGTGACGCTGGATGGAAAGGTCCTGATCGGAAGGGAAATCCCACTATTGGGCGATGGTCAGCAGCACAAGGTGCACATCCGGATGGGCTGAAAGGCAAATTGTGAAGGTAAGCAGGAATGAGCGCTTACTGTCGTATTGGAACCTCTGGCAGGGCCTATCCCCACTGGCGGGGTGTCTTCTATCCCCCAGACCTGCATCAGTCCCTCTGGTATCATCACTACGCAAAGCACTTTGATACGGTTGAGATCAACTATTCCTTCTACCGCCTACCATCGGAGGGGGCGTTTGACCGGTGGCGGGAGCAAGCTCCTTCGGGATTTCTCTACGCCGTTAAAGCAAACCGTTACCTCACTCACTTTAAGCGACTCAAGGATGTCACCGAACCCCTGGAAAGGTTTCTCTCTCGTGCACGGTGGTTTGAGGACAAACTGGCCCCATTCCCTCTGGAATCTGTAGCCCCTCTGTCTCGTATGGATCTGGGCGCCGATGGAATTCCTCCAGCATGTCGACGATGTCGAGCCCGGCGTAGACCGCGGCGTCCACCAACGCGTAGCTTGTCCTACGGTCTGGTAGAGTGCTGACACCGACATCATAGGCATTCAAGAGGTGGAGCAGGGAATCCCGGTCTTCGACATTCAGGGCATGAATCGCTATCTTTGCGCTCCCAATCAACCCCTTCACCTCAGCGAGGGTTTCTGGCTTGCGTCCGACCAGCCCCATCAACACATTCACCGGGATATTGGGTCGGGAAGGTTCGTCGGAGTACAGCACGGCAAACAGGTCTTCCTCAACCCGGGTGAAGAATTCCTTGTAAAATACCCCTGCCCAGGACTCCTCTAACCGTTTCAATTGTTTTTCGGGCAGCTCATAGATACTGCTGAACATAGCGGCCTGTCGATGCTCTTCATTTCTTCGAAACACAGCCCGTTCCTCTCCAATCGGATGCTTACAGCTGCATCCTACACCCTCTCATTGGTTTTGAGGAGTCTCGTGGTAACCTTTTTTCAGGGGACCCATATTTGTAAAGTCAGATTATTTATGATGCAATTCGGTATCCTGTCGCAGCCACAAATTCATCCAGTATCCGGCTTTTCTCTCTTTTGCTCGCTTTCCGATATCTTGGTCGGACTGCTTTGAGTAGCTCTTGTTTGCCTTGCTTTATCATTGAGACCTTCCCCGACTAATTTTGATATGTTGGGTTAGATTCTCAATGAAGCAACGTATATACTCAAAGTTAGATTATTTATAACGCAATTCGTACTGTTGCTGATAATCAGCATGTGAGTGTATGATGTGTCAACCAGTGCTGCTACGCTCATTTGAGATGGACGATTTCGCCGGAATACGCACTAAACCTCAGACGGTAATGATACGGCATCTGGAGGAAACCAAATATCGTATTCTTAATAGCTATTAAAACACGATGTTATGCAACTCCTTGACCAGTACTGCGAGACATTCACGATAAACTTAGATCGATTGTTGCGTACACGGGGAAATTAATCGGGGACACCTTTGTGCTTACGAGCTGATGCTTCTATCGGTGTTATAAGTTATGCGTAAGCGTGTGATCCTGAAGGTCGTTGAAGTGTTTATCGTACTTATCGAGGAGAAGTAGGGCGGCTCTACGGTCAGCTAGATAGTAGTCGCCAATAGCATTCACCTGGAGGGAGAGAATGTTGCCAGATGACTCAAACGATAAATTCGTTGATTTGTTGAATGAGAAGGGAGTAAAGCTCATCGCCTGCACTTTCGTGGATAACGCGAGTGTGACCCGCGTCAAGATTATTCCACTAAGAAAACTAGAGAGCGCAACGCGTTTCGGCGTGGGGGCTTCCTCCTTGTTCGCTGTATTCGCCATCAACGACCACATAGCAAGTAGCCCAGGATTCGACAGTCCATCCGGCGATATGCGCCTGATCCCTGATTCTCGGGTTGTGATCCCATTGGCCTTTGCACCCGGTTGGGCATGGGCTCCGGTCGATCAGTACGATCAAGAGGGCAATATTCTGTCAGTTTGCCAGCGTGGCATACTGAAGCGGGTGGTAAGAGATGCAGCTGCTCAGGGGATTACGTTCAAAATGGCCTATGAACCTGAATTTACTCTCCTCGATGACGACGACGAACCAGCGCATAAGGGCCCAGGCTATAGCCATTGGGCATTGATCCCCGCTGAGGAGTTTATCCACAACTTGGTCGACTCGCTGGAGGAGCAAGGCATCCTTTTTGAGACGATCCATCCAGAATACGCCATAGGCCAATACGAAATATCGATAGCCTCCCTCGCGCCCGTGCAAGCAGCCGATATGTATATACTCCTTAGGCTAACCATTCGTCAGCTTGCTCGCCAATATGGTTATTACGTTTCCTTCGCGCCGGTGGTCATTAGGGGCGAAGTGGGCAACGGTTGCCATTTGCATTTCAGTGCATGGAGGGACGGACAAAACCTGATGACGGGTGGAACCGGTCCAGAGGGTCTCACCGAAGAAGGTGAGGCTTTGGTCGCCGGTGTGTACGAGCACTTGCATGAACTGATAGCAATATTTGCCCCTAGCGTACTCAGCTATGAAAGGCTTCAACCCGGCCGTTGGTCTGGTGCTTTCACGAGTTGGGGCTGGGAGAACAGGGAGGCGGCGCTACGCCTGGTGAAAGGGGTGGTGGGAACCCGGGAGAAAGCAGCAAACTTCGAGTTGAAGCCCATCGACGGCACGAGTAACCCGTATCTGGTCCCTGCCATGCTCATCGCCTCGGCTATAGATGGGCTAAGACGTGATCTTCATCTGCCAGCGCCGATTCAAGCAGATCCGGCCACGCTCTCCGATGAAGCTCAAGCTTTACATGGCATTCGCCGGCTGCCCACCAACCTGGGGGATGCTATCGACGAGTTGGAATGTTCAACTTTGGCTCGTACGACTCTTGGTGATGATCTCTTCGAAGCCTTTCTTGCGGTACGACGCCTTGAATGGGAGACCTTCGGAGAAAGAGATATCGATGAATTGGTGGACATTTACCGGTGGAGGTATGGATGAGTCGACAGCGTGACATTGATCTTAGTGGAGCACCGGTAGTTGACGCCCATTGCCACGGGTTCGAGGTAGACAAACTGCTGGCTCGCGATCCAGGCAGTTGGACGGATCGAATCACGCTAATGGGCATGTGCTTCGCCTCGGCAAAAAGCCTCGATCGAAGATTAGCGAAGCCGGTCTCGAAGATGACTGAGAGGACAATCTTTGCCATGCTAGGGAGGCGATGGCTAGCTGACTTTCTCGGTTGTCCAGCTGAGAAAGTGCCTCAAGTGCGGTATGCTGCTCTCGAGGCCGATCCGAAAGGCTATATCTCCCGCCTGTTGAACGATGAGTGTATCAAAGGGTTGCTGGTCGATGATGGGTATCCGCTACCTCGAGTTGACCCGGAAAAACTGGAGGCCGTTGTTGGCACCCGGGTTCATCGGGTGACCCGCATCGAGCCGCTCATTGAAGAGGCCCGGAACGTGACTCACAACGTGCAAGATATGGAAGAAGCCTTCAGAGCGCTATTGGAGGAAGCCGCACTAGATCCGCGCTGTGTTGCCTTCAAGTCTGTGATCGCGTATCGAACCGGACTCGATGTGGGTTCTCCAACCAAGGACGAAGTTACCGAGTCCTACCGCCGCTGGAAGGATGCCGAATGGAAGGAGGGTAGAGAAACATCGAAGGATCTTCGCGATCATCTCCTCAATGTGACTTTAGAAATAGCTAGCCGCGAGGATCGTCCAGTTCACATCCACACGGGAGCGGGCGATGCCGATGTAGTCCTCTCCTATGCCCGTCCTTCGAATCTAGCCTCACTGTTGACGCGTTTCTCCGCACACCCGGTGGTGCTCATCCACAGTGGCTACCCATGGTTGGAGGAGGCAACGTACCTGGCATCCATCTATCCCATGGCCTACCTGGAGCTTTCGCTTGTGCTGCCATGGGCAACCCTGGATGTCGATCGCGGGCTCAGCTTGATCCTCGGATCGGTTCCCACTAGCAAAGTGTTCTACGGCTCCGACGAGGCTTCTGAGCCCGAACTCCTTTGGATCTCTGCCAAGCTTGCCCGTGCAGCGCTCGGAAGGGTCCTCGGATGCGCGGTAGAGCGTAACTACCTCACTCAAGGAGAAGCCGAGCGTGTCGGTCGATCGGTCTTGGCCGAGAACGTGTTGCGTCTGCATGGATTGGCGGAATGATACCCGCCATGGACGCCCTAGCCTTCAAGAAGTCAGTTGACACGATTTTGGCGGTTCAGGCGGCTGTGTCCAAACAACTCCCTGACCTTATTGGACTCATCAATGACTTGGTAGGCATTGATTCGGGGCCTGACCACCCAACTGGAGTATGCAAGGTATTGGAGAAGCTAGCCCAGCGGCTGGAAATATTGGGTGCTCAGATCGAGCGGCGAGAAGAGGGGGGGTCTCACATTTCCGAACTTGTTTAAGACGTGGCCGCAATCGGGTTGTGCTATTGGGACACGCCGATACCGTGTTCGGGCGGAACACAACACAGACGCGATCCTTTAAAGTGGAGGGCAGCGTTGCCTACGGCCCTGGTGTCGTCGACATGAAAGGTTGTTTGGTTATGGGACTCGCCCTCATGGAGCAATTGGTCGTCTCTTCGGGATAATATCCCTCATTGGACTTTATCATAGTCGGGGATGAGGAAACCAGAAACACCCGTCCCCCTTGCATGGACTAGTTAGTATCGAGCGAGGTATAGGTTCAGGACATATGTGACACTTTATTCTCAGGACATAGGTTACAGAGTGCTTGGATGGGCCACCCTCGCCCTTGTCATTGGCACTTTTGAGACAATATCGTGAATCTTGTTCGTGCGCAACTCGTAACGCCCGATGTGATAGAAACAGAAGAATAAGTCGTAGACCCCGTCGTCCACCTCCTCCAATCCCACGTAATCCT
>JAUWHR010000017.1 GCA_030605795.1 Anaerolineae bacterium
TATCCGGATAGTCCGGGTCAGGGTCGGTAGGCAAATAAACACGCTCAATGGTGATCCCGGAGGGTGTTTCGAAATGGGGTTTGCGCTCAGACCGGCGTTGCAGAGCAGGTGCTAGTGTGTGCGTTTCCCAGGATTTGGTAAAGCCTTCTAGGGGTTTGCTCATATTTCACTCTTACTGAATGAGACGAAAATCGTCTAGGCCTAGGTCAGTTGGTTCGGTAGTGGGACAACTGGCAAAGTTGTCGAAAGTTGCATCGGCAAAAGGTAGATTGAGGTGCTGTCGTAGAGTATAAAATAAGTCCAGGTAGCTGGATGTGATCCTGTCTTCCCATTCCAGACCCAAAGAAATCGCTGCTTGTTCAACCTCCAAGAGAGAAGGACCTTCGATCTCCACAAAGCAGCCGAAGGGCAATTCGTCGAGCATTACTTTTGCCTGAACAAGGGTGAAAGTCTCTCGATATTTTTCATAAATGAAAATTACTTTGTAGCCGAGAGCCTGGAGTAAGCTGCGAGCGGTGCGAAAATCGTCGACCTCCAGCTCGACCTCGGTGCGTTCTTCGGCACTATGGGATCGCTTATAGGTTAGAGTTGTTCGGCTATCCTGACGCAGCCGTAGGACTTCATGGTTGGCATGCAGTCGGCCGTCAGGAGTATCGAACCTCAAGTTCCGTTCTAACAAGCGTGGGACGAGCAAGTGTCCGCCTCGGTCGAGAACTCGCTTTCGGATGTCGTTTAGCTGGGACAAGTAAAACTTGGCCTCGATTTCCCTTTCACTGCTCATTATTTTATTCCCCGACTTTATCCAATCAGTTAATAACGACCAATACCTGATTCTGATCGACGTTGTCGCCCGGGTTCACCCGTACCCCGGTCACTTTGCCTTCCCTGGGGGCTTTGATTTCGTTCTGCATTTTCATTGACTCGAGGACCACCAGGTTGTCGCCTTTGTCAACCAGTTGCCCCTCCTCGACAGGGACGGCCACAATTAAGCCGGGCATGGGCGCTTTGAGTTGGATCTCATCTCTCCGGATCGCCTTTGTTCCTGAAACATCACGCAGGAGTCGCTTTCGTTCATCTTCGACGTTCACCAGGTAACGCTGGCCGCGCAGAAGGACCTCCAATCCGGCTTCGGTGGGGTTGACATAGGCCTCGTACGATTGGCTGTCGAGGATCAAGGAGACAACAAGCGGTCCAATCACCGATTGAAAATCTACTGTGTGTCGCTTCCCATCGGCAGTGATCTCGTCCTCGGTTATGATTTCGATTTGATAGGATTGGTCGTCGATGGTGGTGACATATTTCATAGGTGGCCCTCTGGTGAGTTGATTATATTGTAGGGATTGGGGATCGGGAACCAGGGATCAGGAAACTCTTTATCAAGGTACTCGTTCTTAGTGCCTAATCCCTATTCACCCAACCTCTCCATTCTCCCCGCCCATTTCCAACCGCGTTTTTGGCGATCGTCCTGCCGCACGATCTTAGTAGCCTGTTGGGTTTGGTGATGGACAACTAGCGTAGCCAGGATGGCGGCGATATGGGGCAGCGATTCGACGCCATCCTCCGCTTCATCCATCGAGAAGCGTTCTTCGACGAAACGTGTATCGAACTGCCCAGTGATGAAGTGGCGGGAGTCCATAATTTTCTGGTGGAAGGGGATGTTAGTTCTCACCCCTAATATGCGATATTCCTCCAGCGCCCGGCGCATACGTAGGATGGCATCATGGCGAGTCTCCCCCCAGCAAATGAGTTTCGAGATTAACGAATCGTAATAAGGCGAGATCTCGAGACCTGGATAGACGCCGCTGTCGACCCGCACGCCCGGACCTGTAGGTTGGGTAATCTGGTCTATAAAGCCTGTGGAAGGCAGGAAATTGTTGAAGGGGTCCTCAGCGTTGATGCGGCACTCGATCGCCCAGCCATTCAGTTGGATGTCGTCCTGGGTATAGCGCAGTTTTTGGCCCTGTGCGATGGGGATTTGCTCTTTGACGATATCGACACCAGTGACCAATTCGGTGACCGGGTGTTCAACTTGCAGTCGGGTGTTCATCTCCAGGAAGTAGAAGTTGTGCTCCTTATCCACCAGGAACTCGATCGTGCCGGCATTAAGATAGTCCACCGATCGGGCGGCGGCGCAAGCCACCTGACCCATCTGCTGACGTAATTTCTCGTCGAGCAAAGGCGAGGGGGACTCTTCGAGCAGCTTCTGGTGGCGGCGTTGTAGTGAGCACTCACGCTCGCCGAGGTGGATTAGGTTACCGTGGTCATCAGCCAGGATCTGGAATTCGATGTGGCGTGCATTGAGGAGTAATTTCTCCAGGTAGACGTTTCCGTCGCCGAAGGCGGCCTCAGCCTCGCGCCGGGCGGCTTGAATCAACCCCGGCATTTCCTCCAGCCCCCTGACCTCACGCATTCCCTTACCTCCGCCCCCAGCTGTAGCCTTGATCAGCAGCGGGAAGCCAATTTTGGGCGCGATGGAGATGAGTTCGTCGTCTGTCAAGTCACCTTCGCCCTCTGTGCCGGGGACTATCGGGATGCCGGCCGCGGTGACGGTGGCGCGAGCGATAGCCTTGTCACCCATAGCGGCGATGGCGCTGGGTTTCGGACCGATAAATACCAGGCCGGCATCTTGCACCGCGCGGGCAAAGTCCTCCCGCTCGGCTAGGAAACCATAGCCAGGGTGAATTGCGCCTGCTCCGCTGCGCTTGGCGAGGTCGATGATTATATCCCCGCGAAGATATGACTCACGGGCCGGTGCTGGACCAAGAAGGTAGGCCTGGTCAGCATACCGCACATGCAGAGCTGCTCGATCGGCTTCTGAGTATACTGCCACTGTTTCCAGACCTAACTCGTGACAGGCACGAATGATACGGACGGCGATCTCACCTCGATTTGCGATCAGGACCTTTTTGAACATTAGATGCCTCAGGTTGGATGACCGGTTTTAGTCTGTGATGGTAGCTCACCTTCCATAAAGTTAAGTACCAACGTGTTGAAGTTCTCAGGAATTTCATGCATCGGCATATGATGTACGCCTGGGATCAACCAAAGATGTCCGTCTTTAACACCGTCGGCGATGTCTTGGGCGTGTTGTGGTGTGGCGTGCTCGTCTAATTCACCCTGGACTACAAGCGTTGGGCAGGTGATTTTAGGTAACTCATCGATCAGGCTGAGAGAGGATAGGTCGGTTTCGAGCCAATGATCGACCCAGGCTCTGACTAGGTCTTCAGCCCGGTCACCATGCTCGCGCTTAAGTGCCGTGCGTAGCGGCGGCACTTGGGCGCCAGCGATAATACCTTTTATGCCGGAGACCATCTTCGGCTCGAAGTATATATACGCGGCGACCACTACCAGGCGCTCGAAGAGCGATGGGGTTTCAGCAGCTAAGAACAGAGCAATCGACCCTCCATCGCTATGCCCCACAAAGCAGGCGTTTTCGATACCAAACACGTCAAGTAAATTACGGGTTTCCATTGCGTCGTGACGCAGGAAATTTGGCTCGAAAGCCGGTCGAGAGTCGGAACGGCCATAGCCCCAGCGGTCATAGGCGAGAACACGCCAGCCCCGGGCAACGAAGGCGGGAATCTGCCGGCGCCAGGAGTGCACCGAGCCCAACCCATGGTGCAGCAGGACAACAGTGCGCTCGTTCTCTGAACCGTGCAATTCCCAATACAGTTGGTGGCCTCGCACCTCTTCCCAACCGGAAGTGGTTGATGTGGAAGGGACTTGGGGAGAAAGTGAAGCCGAGTTGTGCTCGTCTGGGAGGTTAGAGTGGGATGTTTCCATGCTTCTTAGCCGGGTTCGTGTCTCGTTTGTTTGACAGGGTTTCAAGGGCATTAATTAGTCTTGATCGGGTGTAGCGTGGCTCAATAACGTCGTCGATGTAGCCGCGCGAGGCGGCGATGTAGGGATGGGCGAACTTCACCCGATACTCATCGACAAGCTCGGCTTTCCGCTGCTCCGGATCCTCTGCATCAGCTAATTCCTTGCGAAAGATGATGCTGACCGCGCCTTCAGTGCCCATAACGGCTAATTCGGCGTTTGGCCAGGCCAGGTTCAAATCGGCGCGGATGTGTTTGGAGGACATAACATCGTAAGCCCCGCCGTAAGCCTTACGAGTGATAATTGTGATCTTGGGGACCGTTGCTTCGCAAAAAGCGTAGAGCAACTTTGCCCCATGACGGATGATTCCACCATGTTCCTGGGTGGTTCCGGGCAAGAAACCAGGCACATCGACGAAGGTGATGATCGGGATGTTGAAGGCGTCGCAGAAGCGCACAAAGCGGGCGCCTTTGTCGGAGCAGTTGATGTCAAGCACCCCGGCCAACACCGCCGGCTGGTTGGCGACGATACCCACGCTGTGACCGCCCAGGCGAGCGAAGCCGACGACGATATTCTGTGCGTAGTTTTGGTGGATTTCGAAGAATACACCATCGTCGACCACCATGTGGATTACATCGCGCATGTCGTAGGGCTTACCAGGATCGTCGGGCATAATGTGGTCGAGAGCTTCATCGGCGCGCAGGGGATCGTCCTCACTGGGGACGAAAGGCGGATCGTCAACATTGTTTTGCGGCAGGTAGGAGAGCAGCACCCGAATCTTGTCCAGGCAATCAGCTTCATTTTCGGCGGCGTAATGGCACACACCGGAGGTGGTCGCGTGCACATCAGCGCCGCCCAAGTCTTCGTAACTGACCTCCTCATGGGTGACGGTTTTAACCACATCAGGACCGGTGATGAACATGTATGACGAGTTGCGTACCATGAAGATGAAGTCGGTCATGGCCGGAGAGTACACCGCCCCGCCTGCGCATGGTCCCATAATGGCGCTGATCTGGGGGATGACGCCAGAAGCGAGAGTGTTTCGTAGAAAGATGTCTGCATAGGCTCCTAGAGAGACTACGCCTTCTTGGATCCGCGCGCCACCTGAGTCATTCAGCCCGATCACCGGGGCGCCATTCTTTAGCGCCATATCCATGATCTTGCAGATCTTCTCGGCGTGAACCTCGCCAAGGCTTCCACCGAATACGGTGAAATCCTGCGAGAACACGTAAACTAGGCGACCATCGATTGTACCCCACCCGGTGACTACGCTGTCGGAGAGGTATTTACGCTTGTCCAGGTCAAAGTCATGGGTGCGGTGGGTGACGAACATATCGGTCTCGTGGAAAGAGTCCTGGTCGAGAAGCACTTCCAAGCGCTCGCGCGCAGTCAGGCGGCCACGAGCGTGCTGCGCTTCGATTCGTTCCAAGCCGCCTCCTAGTCGAGCTTGTTCGCGCATCTTGTGCAGACGCTCGGTCTTTGAAGATTCATTCATGATGTGCTCTCCCGAAAGAAGTCTTGGATAGACGGCCGATTCAAGATCCAGAATAACCAGAACACTGCTATTAATGTTATAGTGGCCGCGGCTAACCAAGAACGCTTGGCGTAATCAGAACGAGCCAGGAGCAGGCGGTCGCTCCAGTACCATAACACGAACGCCAGGCCTGCCCACCGAGTGAAGGATGGCGCCCAGCTTTGGCTGAAGAAGAGTCCGCTGGCAGCTATCAACCCACTCAATCCCCATATACCGTTCCTGACGAGCAGATACCAATCGGGGAAAGGCAGCGGCAAGTCAGGTAGTCTGAAGCTAGCCACTAGTCCAGCAATGTGGATGGCCGAGAAGGCAAGTAGCCCCAGGCAGATAACGATGAGTAGGGCGGGTCGGCGATTATTGGGCAAGTGTGATTTTCCTCCTCGATGATGGTGGTCGCGTAGGGGCTCGGGGTCGATGTCGCCTACTGCTGACCTACCACGTAGACGTAGAAAAGCAGTTACCCATGCCGATTATAACGTGGGATCGTCATTCCGTCGTCATATGGAAGGTCGATTATCTACTCTTCAATGCAGCGTCAACTCGCGGATGTGGATCTTTGCCCACTCATTATCCAGGAGACCAAGGATCTCGATCTCGACCTTGAGCACTTCAATTGGCTCGGGGCCGAAGGATAGGTCAACTGTTGGATCTTCCGGCTGATCGGTATAAGACTTGGTGTAAATGACAGGTTCAGCCTGCTCATCGGTGAACAGGCGAACTGTTAGGGAGAAATCCATACTACCGGTGGTGATTGTTATGCTGGTCACAGTCCGCGGCTTGGGGAAAGTTAGGTTGATCAGGGCAGGGTTGGCTTCGTAGGTCCGAGCCATGGTGAAGGTGTCTCCATCGAAGATGTTCTCGACCTCGCCCATATCGAACAAGGAATGCTGAATTTGAATTAGTTGTCCGTCGAGGATGACTTCTTCGGTTACGGGTTTACGTCGGGCTTCACGTTCTTCAGCGAAAATGGCTTCCGCATTTGGTGTATACAGCATACGGACGAAGTAGAAGCCGTGCCTCCCGTCCGGGTACGGCACCGTTCGCTCCACACGGACGACGGTTATTTTCTTGCTGTTCAGGACCTCCTCGTATTCCGCTGGCGTTAGGACGAAGACAGTCGACTCGTCCAAATCGAGCATCTCCAATAGGTAATTACCGGCGTTGCCCATATGGACATTATGTTCGTCCGGTACAAAAAATCGTTGCAGGATATGAGCGCCGTTGGCCCACGTTGGAGAGATGAATACTCGACTCTCCGTATCGTGCTTAATAAAATCCTCGACTGCGGCAAAGACTTGTCTAGCGCCATATTGCATCCCACCCAGGTCGTAGTCGTGGTACCAGGTGGGGCCGTTCACTAGAGCGTCTCGCAACATGTATATATTGATGACACTGAGCGAGACGAGAAGTGCGATGGACATCGCTGTGCGTGATACGCGCCGAGCGAGCCATCGAGCTACCGCGTCCATGCCCAGCGCGGTAAAGATGGTCGCGGGGATGACGAAAGCGAGAACGCGGGTGACACCAATGCCGACGATTGCTCCGCCAAGTGGCGAGGCCAGCAAGGCAGCCAGGGTGGTTCGATGTGGACTTGACCGAAAAGTTCTTAGAGAGATCGCTAAGCCCAGGAGTGCAAAGGGTAAGGTAAATGAGAGAATGTGACCATAGTCTTTCATCAGGTGACGGATCAAGTCGTGGTTGTTGGGGAAGTACCAATAGCCTGGGCTAAGGCCACGCCCGAGGTTTCGTAATAGGATCAGCAATTTCTCGCCCAACGGAATATCGTGGAGCCAGTAGGAATCCAACATGCGCAGGTGGTATTGGGTTTCGCCTGAGAACTCAAGCTGAAAACGCAGGTATGGCAAGATAATCAGGACCAACATTCCCAGGCCCACCAGGCTGGTTTTTCGATTTCTCCAGTGGTATCGGAAATCTGAGATTAATAACAGAAAGCCGGTCCCTACGACGACCAGTTGACCTGGGCTATAACTGTAGAAGGCCAGCCCTCCGAACAGTAGGGCCAGGTATAGGAAACGCGTTGAGCGCGTGCGGTACAGCAAATAGAAGAAGACGAACCAGGCATATAGCGAGACAAAAAGGGCGGTTTCGAAAGCGGTGCGGGAGTGAAGGAACCAGGCGGGGGTGATGGATAAGAGCAGTGTGCCCAACCACCAGTGTCGGATGCGGAAAACCTCTTTCAAAATTAATCCGATCGCCGCCGCGCCGGTCAGTGTAAAGAGAACCGATGTAGCCCGGGTTACGAAGACGGATTTTCCGAAGATCAGATAGGGTAAGATCTGGACATAGACCGAAAGGCTCAGGTTGTACATGAAATCATTTTCGAAGTAGGTTGGGAATAAGACGCCGTCATAATTTCGGAAATCGTCGCGGATGAAGTCGGCTGCAAGGTTAGTCTGTACCGCTTCGTCGGTGAAGAAGTAGATGGGGAAGTCCTCCAACCCGACGAAATGAGTGAAGGCATAGATTGCTAGGGAGAGGGCAAACAGGCTGAGCTCAAGC
>JAUWHR010000076.1 GCA_030605795.1 Anaerolineae bacterium
GTCTCTTCCCACTGGCCATCTTGGTAGCAGCGTACAGTCCGTATACCGTTCTCCTGCAATATTTGCAACATCCACGCAAAGAATGGCCTGAACTCATTCAATGCTGTAAGGCTCTCGATAGGGTCCTCGCGCCACTGTCGTGGTGTCAGTTCATGCCCATTTTGAAAGTTGTATATGTCAGCTCTACCAAGTTGGAGTTGCTCTACTACCTCCAGCTGACGCGCCACGTGCATTCCCATTAGATTACTGATACACGGGGAGATTCCCGTAGCGAGGATCGCGGCAATGCCAGCGACCTCGGCCTCCGCTGTGAGTTGCAGTGCCTGTTCTCCTACGACCCCCCATGACATATCGCAGTAGTGAGCGCCGGTGTGAATCGCAGCCCGAATAGAGGGGAGAACAGCTTCATTCGTCGCAGCGTTTATTATGAGGTCGTAATCTGTCAATAACGAAGTCAGCTTCTGTTCATCGGTGCCATCGGCATGGACTGCGATGGTCTTCTCGCCGAGTTCGGTTGCAGCCTCTTCTGCACGTTTTAGACTCCGCCCAGCAATCGCAATCTCGGTAATTAAGTTGCTTTGTGCAAGCAGCTTGATAGCTGGAAATCCTGTTTTGCCATAACCGCCCAATACAAAGACTTTCATGGCTTCCCTCCGTGTCCGATTAACTTATATTGTATGGAGCCTATCAACATAGCAGGATAAAATACTATTCGGAACAATGGACATATTATATGTCGGGAAAAGTTACTACGGGTCCCCAAACCTTATTAACCATGTGTTATCCGGGAGTACCCCAGAAGACGACTAACCCATGATTATTCTGAAGTATTTGTTGCGGGGTTCCTACGTAATACAGAAATGCGCCGTACAGGGATCGAACCTGTGACCTTGGGCTTAAAAGGCCCCTGCTCTGCCGATTGAGCTAACGGCGCCAAAACTGATTGTATCACTCTGCTGGGGGCAGCGTCAACGTGTATGAATGGTGAGAAACCATTTCTGCATTAGTCAAGGTGACTATGGTGGTTGTGTGGAGTGCGCAAGCTCTGCTTGCGCAGCCGAAGCAGAGCTTCGGCACTCCAGAATCTCCCACAAAAGCTTCGGCAAGTAATTTTTCAGGACTGTATATAAAATATTCGATTAATGAGGCTGCAGCAGCCGGTTGACATGATCCCTTATGGTTGGTATCATCGTCATACACTGTTTCACCTGGGGTAGAGATGACCGACAGGGCGATCAACAATAAGGGGAGTCCTTGGCGCAGCCACATTCGCGTGCGTTGATCGTTTACGTGTAAACAGGTTTTCGAGTACGCCGTGGCGCAGCCCACGGCGATTTTTATTCTCCATGTGTTCCGCCACAGCGCCAAGTAGTGAGGATCCTATGCTTGTGGTCAATGGAGTAACCAAACGCTTTGCTGATCAAATTATCCTCCAGGGGGTCAAGTTCACCCTAAACCGCGGTGACCGGGTGGGGTTGATCGGCCCCAACGGTTGCGGAAAAACGACGCTGCTGCGGATCATTGCCGGCCTTGAGCTCCCAGACGGTGGGAGCATTACCCTCAGTCCGCCAGACCTTCACATCGGCTATCTGCCGCAGGGTCTCCAGGTGTCGGAAGGTACAACTATCAATGATTTACTCAACCCACAAAGGCGCGAATTAACAAGAGTTGAGGCCGAACTTGCACATATCTCGGACCAGATTGCCTTTACGGGTGGAAAAGCCGCGCCGGCGCTGGTGGAAGCCTACGATCAGACGCTGGATCGGTTGAGAACCCTGTCTGTTCAAGTTGGTGATGGCCACACCGAGAGCGTCCTGGCTACGCTCGGAATGCAGGACCTGGAACTCTCTACACCGGTGGATGAGCTGAGTGGCGGTCAGAAGACGCGCCTCAGCTTGGCGAAGGTCCTGCTCGGTGGTTCACAACTGCTCCTGCTTGATGAGCCGACCAACCACCTTGACATCCAGATGCTCGAATGGCTCGAAGACTGGTTGGCCGGCTTTGATGGAGGTGTTTTGGTCGTCTCACATGACCGTGCTTTACTCGATCGGACGGTAAGCCGGATTCTCGATTTAGACCAGGAAACTCACTCCCTGCGCGAGTACGCCGGCAACTACCGCGCTTACCTGGAACAGTATTTGATCGAGCGTGAGAAACAGATGGCAGGCTACCGTGATCAGGTGTACGACATCCGTCGCATGCGCCAGGACGTCGCCCGCACTAAAGAGCAGGCACGGCGAGTCGAGCGAGGGACGATTGATTCCTCACAACGTCGCTACGCCATGAAGGTGGCCCGCAAGGCGAAATCGAGGGAGAAGAAGTTAGCTCGATTTATGGCGTCCGACAAGCGAGTTGAAAAACCACATCAGAGTTGGCGCATGAAGTTAAAATTTTCTACACCGCAGCACCTGGGAGCGGATGTGCTGGTGGTGGAAAACCTCTCGATCGGCTACCCCGATCATGAGCCTCTGCTGTGTGGGGTGAACTTGCACCTGCGCGCCGGTTCACGGGTCGCCCTCACCGGGGCAAATGGCGCCGGCAAGACGACCCTGCTGCGCACGTTCGCCGGTCATTTAGAGCCTATTGCCGGTCGGGTTCACCTGGGACCCAGTGTATGCCTTGGTTATATGGCTCAGGAGCAGGAGTTGCTCGATTCGGAGCGCAGCGCGCTAGAGATGATCCGAGAGGTGGCTCCCTTGGGTGAAACTGAGGCTCGCAATTTACTGCACTTCTTCCTGTTAAGTGGAGACGATCCTTTGCGACCAGCCAGTAGCTTGAGTTATGGTGAACGGGCTCGCCTGATGCTGGCGGTTCTGGTCGCTCAAGGCAGCAACTTCCTTCTCCTGGACGAGCCGATCAACCACCTTGACATCCCCTCCCGAACCCGCTTCGAGGCAGCGCTGGCTCAGTTTGAAGGAACAGTGCTGGCGGTGGTCCACGATCGCTACTTCATTGAGTGCTTCGCTACCGAGCTGTGGGTGGTGGAAGGGCAAGGAGTGACGGTAGAGAGATAAGGGAGAGCTAATATCGTGATCGTGGGTAGATCGGCGAAGTGAGCTAAAGACTCTACCTCCCGATTGACGAATGGGTCCCAATTCCCTTATTCCCGATCCCTAATCCCTGATCCCTAATATAAGGTTTCTGTGAGCTATAATTTACCCATGCCCTCCCATCTCTACCTCTCACCACATCTTGACGACGTCGTGCTGTCTTGCGGAGGGTTGATCGCGCAGCAGACGGCCGCTGGTGAATCAGTATCTGTGCTCACCGTTTGCGCCGGGGACGCGCCGCCTGGTCCCTTATCTTCCTTCGCCCACGAGTTGCACGCACGTTGGGGCGAAGCCGAAGCTCCTATTGCTTCCCGTCGAGCGGAGGATCGGGTGGCCTGTGGTCGGTTGGATGCTTCAGTTATCCACTTCGATATCCCTGACGCAGTCTATCGTCGTGGGGATGGAGGGGAGGTGCTTTACTCTTCTGAACGAGCGATCTTTAGCCTGATTAATCCGCAGGAGGCAGACTTGGAGCTAAGGTTGGCACACCTGCTCAAGGAAGCTTGTCCAACTGCAACGAGGCTCTACTGCCCGCTGGTGATAGGTGGCCATGTCGATCACCGTCTAACTCGTCGAGCTGCCGAAGGTCTCAGTCGGCAACTTTGGTATTACCAGGACCTGCCATATGCCGCGCGAGGAGGGCACATCCCACCTGATCTAGGGTTGCCCAATGGGATCAAGGCCACATGGCCGTTGTCGTCGGGGGAGATAGACGCCTGGGCTGCAGCTACTGCGACGTATCGCTCGCAACTCTCCACATTTTGGTCGGATGTGGCGGCGCTTCACCGGGAGCTGCGCGACTTCCATGACGCTGGAGGCGGCATCCGGATACTTGCGCCGGAGGGGGTTGATCTTCTCTAGCAGTGATGATGGGAGTCCTACCTCATACATCACTATTATCTTTAAAAGTTCTCCTCCAATTTTTACGGAAAGTTTACATAATATACAAGTGCTTTTTTTAATCTAATCCAAATTCACCTAATTTGACATCATGTCATTCCGACTGTAGGGAGGAATCTCTAATGATGTAACCTCGTAACTGCGCACCCTCCCGCAGGTTTAGATGTTGTTTTGACATAGAATAGCGTCTCGACCGGATATTCAAACCAATAAATGCTCTCAGTCATAACCTGCGGGAGGGTAGGCTAAGTAGTCACGTAACTTCTTAAAAGAACCACCTACGGGATTCCTCGCTGCGCTCGGAATGACATTTAAGATGAGCGTAGTTGTGACTTCATTAAAGATTGACACCGGCGTGAATTCAGCCTCCGCGCATTGGCTGGGCTTTCCATGTTCTATTCAGCAACAGGTAACCTATTCTAGGATGTTCAAGGCCATTATAAAAAGTCGGGAGATCAGTTACCCACTCTTTTAGGAGGAGATCCTCTTTAAATTGATATGTGCTACTTTCTCTAGAGTCCACTGGACATGGGGGAAAAGGTATGCTATCATCCAGCCGTGAAAAAGCACTCGGGCTGAGAGCAATCTCTCAGTTCTTTCTTTAATATTGATAAGACCAATCATCTATATACAGCAAGCAGACACATGGCTAGAGAGGATGATGGGGAACCAAGGGGTTTATCTCACCGCCAACGGCCTGAAAAAGCTCGAAGACGAACTCGAGCATCTGCGTACGGTCCGGCGACAAGAGGTCGCCCAGCGACTACGTGAAGCGGTGCAGGGCGGTGAGTTAATCGAGAATGCTGAGTACGAGGCTGCCAAGAACGAACAGGCTTTCATTGAGGGCCGCATCCTTGAACTCGAATATTTAGTTTCTCAGGCACAACTGATAGAGACCGTAAAAGTGACCGGTGTGGTCTGTATTGGGAGCACGGTGGTCGTTAAGCAAAACGGCAAAAAGCGGGAGACGTTTACTATCGTCGGGGCGGCGGAAGCCAACCCAAAGGCGGGACTAATCTCCAATGAATCACCGCTTGGTCAGGCACTGCTCGACCACAAGGTGGGTGATGAGGTGGAGGTCATAGCTCCTGCAGGCGCGCTGCGTTTCCGCATCGTCAAGATAAAGTGACATTGGGGACCCAAAGGGTGCCCCGCGCAGGTTATGCCGCGCGGGGTTCTTTTCGTGTACACTTGCCGTGGGTTAAAGATCCGTTTTACGCAGATGTTGAGAAAGAGGTTCTTAATCGGTTTCACCACCACGGTAAGCACGATCTTTAGGAGTTACCGGTAGGAGGAGCTAAACCTGACAAGTTGACTGGAATGATTACGTTGGCCTCGTTCTTGAATCCTCCTCAAAGAACGATGTTGATGGTCGCAAATTAATCATGCCAAAGGATGTCGAAAGTGATGATTGAACTGACCGAACTTGAGCGTGTACGTCTGGAGAAGCTAAACCGTTTACGAGAAGAGGGAATGGAACCATACCCTCGCCAGGCAAATCGCACCCACACGACCCAGGAGGCAATCCTGGCTTTTAAGTCAAAAGCCGAAGGTGAGCCGGTGGAGGCGACGGTGGTCGGACGGTTGCGTTCTATCAGGAAAATGGGGAAGACGACCTTCACCCACATCGAGGACGGATTTGGCCGCTTGCAGCTCTATCTACGACTCGACGACCTCGGCGATGAGTGGATGGCGCTTTTCAATGAGATCTTTGACCTGGGTGATTTCGTACAGGCTCAGGGTACGATGTTCCGCACCCGCACCGGCGAGGTCACCTTGCATGTAGCTGATATTCTCATGCTCGCTAAAGCGCTCACCCCGTTGCCGGCATCAAAAGAAGAGGTTGTTGACGAGAAGCGGGTTGTCTACAGTGCCTTTGCCGATCCGGAAGCGCGTTACCGCCAGCGGTATGCCGACCTGGCGGTCAACCCGGAAGTGCGCGACATCTTTCGTACTCGTACCAAAATCGTGCGTGCTTTGCAGCGTTTCTTGGATGATCGAGGTTTCATTGAGGTCGAGACGCCCATCCTGCAGCCTATCTACGGCGGCGCGGCTGCCCGACCCTTCACCACTCATCACAACCAGCTTCACCAGGACCTTTTCCTTCGCATCTCTTTCGAGCTCTACCTCAAGCGACTCCTAGTCGGCGGGTTTGAGCGGGTCTATGAGATTGGGCGCGACTTCCGCAATGAAGGCGTCTCATTCAAGCACAATACCGAATTTACTATGCTCGAGTTCTATATGGCTTACGCTGACTACCGGGATGTGATGACGCTAACCGAGCAAATGGTGGCATACGTCGCTGACCAGGTGCTAGGCTCGACCACGATTCAATACAACGGGCACACAATTGACCTATCACCGCCCTGGAAACGTCTTCAGTTGAGAGAGGCGTTGGTCGATAAAACTAAGATTGATATTGCTAAATACCCCACAGCCGACTCCCTACGGCAGGAGATGGTCGCTCAAGGCCATGAGCCATCGGAACAGTCTACCCGAGGGAAGTTAATCGAGTCGCTTCTGGATCACTACCTCGAACCGGATCTCATTCAGCCGACTTTCATCTACGACTACCCGCGTGATATCTCCCCCCTTGCTAAGAGTGTGCCGGGCGACCCACACACGGTTGAGCGCTTCGAGGTGTTCGTGGGGGGTATGGAGTTGTGCAACGCCTTCACCGAGCTCAACGACCCCCTTGATCAGGAGCAAAGGTTCCAAGAAATGGGGCATGATTATGCGGTGGATGACAAGGAGCGCCATCCGGTGGATGAGGACTACTTGCGGGCCCTTTTATATGGCATGCCGCCAAATGGGGGTTTTGGCATGGGGGTTGATCGGTTGATAATGCTGCTTACCGATCAAGCTTCGATCCGAGAGGTGATCCTCTTTCCACATCTGAGGAGTAAGGATTAAAGATTAGGGATTAGGGATCAGGGATTAGGGATCGGGTTAAAATAGTAGACATAGACCGCAGATTACCAGCACCATCAAAGCTACCAACCCGATTGCAGCTTGGGCGACGGTTTTTGGTTCCATTCCAGGCATGACCACTTGGCCATCACCGTAGTCTTTAAAGTGTTTGCCCCAGGGATTTTCTAATGCTGCTTTGACCCGCTTGCGCCCGATGAATGGGTACCAAAATACATTGTGGTAGAAGTTACTGGCGAAAAACGACCAGGGCACCAGAGGGCTTTGGAGCAGAACTTTTTCAAACGGCTTGAGCGGACCGTGATATATCGCCTTCTGGCCTCGGCTGGCGAAGGTATCGGTCATCTGAAAACCCCACGGCTCTTCCTGCTCGATATCGTAGCCTACAATTTTGATCTGGCTCGGGTCTCCTACGCCAAGATCCATCTCATGCGCCAGGCGGATGAACCGCAGTCCCATGGGATCGAAGCCTTGTAGCTTTGCCGAGACGGCGTCGATCGCTACCTGGTCAGAAGAAGCCAGCAGGATATCCTTCTGGTGCCAACGCATGGCGCGTGGACCGGGTCCGTCGCCAGCAAAGGTGCCGTCCATGACAGCGAACAAACCGGGGTGGATCTCGTGCTGGATCGTCAGCAAATCGACCAGTGTGTCGTGGATCACCGCGTGGGTCCAATGCCGGTTGCGATGGAGTAGTCCGCCGAAAGCGTTTTTCATGGCGCCAGTGATAGTGGTAAAAACGTGGGTCTTTATAGTCGGCAGATGGATTATGTTTTGACCAACCAGGTCCTTGGGGATAAAGATGCCCTTGGGGTAGACCTCATCAAGCACAAGCAAAGGTCGCTTGGGCTTGTACTCAAACCACTCGAAATCTTCCTCATAAAGATAGATACAGGGGATGTCGTACTTATCGGTTACGAAGCGGTGTTTGTTGTTGAACTCGCCTACGCGGGTATCGACAACAACCGTGTCATTATGCACCCCCACCAGGTCGTCATAACCAGCCGCTTGGAGGGTGCGAATCACGCCTTCGATCTGCCAGGGGGTTGACGAGCATGCGGGATACCAGGTCTGCCAGGAGATATTGATCTTCAGGCCGGTCCTTACCCCTTTTGGCAAGGCAGTCTCAAAATTTGCTAGCCGCATCACCTGCTGGATGTCCTCCAGGATGGTATCTGGCGTGGTCTTGAGGACAGCTACAGTACCTTTACCGGGAAAATCAGCCATGCATCCCTCCTTCGAGGTGAGGCTATTTTAGTCCATTCTTAGGAGAGCCGACAGCTCTGGGTGTCTTCAACGACCAATGGGGGATGTTTGCAGAATCGGGATCATGTATATCGAGAAGCCCGAATTGGACAATCCCTTTTCTAAAGTTGAGTCAAAAGGTTGGCATTACCCATGCAGATAAGCTCTTGCTGATGACCGGGATCAAATTTGACTGATCTATCAGTAGGAGGCATCAATGGCCTACCGCGTAGAGGTTCGAGCATGCTACAATACTCATGGATGGAACCTGATGTGATCGACTCGTTAGACATACATCTGTCGCATGAAGGTGACGCATTGCAACAGCATATATCAACCCGCGGCAAGTGGAGTGATGATACGTTTGGCCACTTGAGCGGTGGATCGCTACCTATGAGTCCCGTCAGCCAGAAAGCGGTACGCGAGACCAGTAGCCAGGTTTGGGCGCAAATCTATCTACCCTTGGGGATGGGGGTGATGATCCTTGCCGCATTGGTGTTTTGGGTTTGGCAGGCGGAGTTTGGTGCGGTCACTGTCTGGGCGGATGTAGCCCTTGTGCTGATCTTGATCCCGTTGTTCGTGCTCGGGTTGACTGCGCTCATCTTGTTGGGCGGTTTGACTTATGGCGTTTTCTGGTTAATCGGTTGGCTGCCGGACCCACTCCATAGGTTACAATCGACCATTGCCCGTGTGGAGAGGGGGACGCAAAAGGGAGTTGACGGTGTGGTCAGACCGATGCTTGTGGTTCAGGCAGTCATTGCGACGCTGAAAGCTGCAGGGGGTATCATTGTTTCGATTTTTCGTTCCTATTGAGGATGGACATAATGGATGAAGAAGGGAACTGGAAGGCAAATACGCTGCTTCTAGGTGCCATAATCGGCGCTTTGACCGGGTTGGGGGCTGCTTACCTCTTGATCAAGCGCGCCGAGATCCGGGGTGAGCAGCCAACGTTAGGCGCTGGCGAGGGTGTCAAGCTCGGGTTATGGGTGCTTGGTCTGCTGAAACGGGTGGGTGAACTAGGGGAGGGGGGAAGCTAACCCAACGATCTGGCTGCGACTTCGCATCCTGGAATAGATCTAGACGCTAATCAGAGCGCGTCGGGTCCTATTGTTTGCGAGCGACCGATGCGAGTGCAGATCAGTTGTAGGCAAGTATGTTCGGCTTGAGCATTCTATCGGACAACTGACGGAAGCTCGGTGCTTGATAAACGGTCTGTCTCTTGACAGTCCGTTGTTTTACATTTAATATACGAACGAACGTTCGTTCTTTCAGGGGTTTTACAAAATGACCGATGAGAACATGACCAAAGGGGAGCGCACTCGTTCTGGGATTATCCAGACCGCCCATCGACTGTTCATCGAACAAGGATACCATGGCACCTCCATGCGACAAGTTGCCGCCAACGCCGGGATTTCCTTAGGTGGTATCTATAACCACTTTGTGAGTAAAGAGGAAATCTTCATGGCTGTTTTAGAAGCCTATCACCCCTACCACGAAATGCTACCAATCATAAAAAATGCCCAAGGGGAATCTATTGAAGCGTTCGTGCACAATGCCGCTTCGGGTATGATCGCCGCCTTAGATAAGCGTCCGGACTTTCTTAACTTGATGTTTATTGAGATCGTTGAGTTCGGTAGCCGGCACATCCCCAAAATATTTACGAAATACTTTCCACAAGTCATGGGCATCGTCCAACGTTTTGCTGAAAAGCAGGGCAACCTACGGCCTATCCCTTTGCCAATAATTATCCGAGTGTTTATCGGCCTGTTTTTTTCCTACTATATGACCGAGTACATCTTGGGCGAACAATTTCCAGCCAATCTGCAGCAAGGAGCCCTTCAGCATTCTGTGGATATCTTCCTGAACGGCGTTGTGTCGAAGGAATAACCGTGGTGTTGCTAAACCTGTTCCACCTCGCTCTAGGATTAATCCTTTTACTCGCTTTACTCCACATGGTTGTGAGAATCGTGCGCCATTTCTACAAATTTCCGATGCCTTACTTCATGGCGAACCTCATTGACCACCCGCTGCGGCGATTGATCCAACCCCCAGATACAACTCCCCTCAGGCACGGTATTGAACCTGGGATGACCGTGCTTGACGTCGGCCCTGGAAATGGGACCTATACCCTAGCAACGGCTCGGAGGGTCGGGGACGAAGGCAAAGTTGTGGCGATTGATATTGAACCTCGGATGATGGAACGGGTTATGCGTAGAGCACAGGCCGAAGGCATAACCAATATTGAGGCTCGGGTAGGCGATGTGTGCGATCTGCCCTTTGACGATGGCGCCTTCGATGTAATTTACATGATTACTGTTATCGGCGAAATCCCCTCTTTCGAGGATGCCTTAAGAGAGCTGCGTCGTGTATTATCGCCCTCTGGCATGCTCGCCTTTAGTGAACTTTTCCCAGACCCTGACTATCCATGGGCTAGCACCCTCATCCGTAAGACAACTATGCTCGGGTTCAAGTTGAAGAAGAAGATAGGCAATTTCTTTTATTACACACTCGTCTTTGAGAAGGACTGAAGTGACGGAGTGAAGATGATCAACAATCGCCTGCTTTCCATCATCCGCAAAGAGTTCATCCAAATCTGGCGTGACCCGCGTACTCTGGTATTGGTTTTCGCCATTCCGGTCATGCAGTTGCTTCTGATGGGATACTCGGCGACTACCGATATACGCAATGTCCCCCTGGCGGTTTTTGATCAGGACCGTGGCTCGGCAGCCAGGGAACTATTAGATGCTTATCGTGCGGCTGATTACTTCCTCATAGCCTACGATGTGGACTCTGAGGATGAATTACGCGCGCTGGTAGACAGTGGTGACGCCAAAGCTGGATTGATCATCCCCCCAGATTACAGCGTTCTTATAAAAGGGGAAGGCTCGGCGCAGATAGCATTTGTATTGGATGGTAGCGATCCTACTGTAGCTTCAACTTCTCTATCCGCAGCACAATTCATCGCACAAGAGCATGCTACCAAGTTGATGTCCAACCGGTTATCGCGCCTTGGTCAACCCGCCTCGGTCGAAATGCCTTTAGAAGTGCGTACCCAGGTCTGGTACAACCCCGACATGATCAGCGCTTACTTCATGGTGCCAGGGGTAATTGCCACGATTCTCTATACTTTAACTTCTATCCTTACAGCCACTGCGGTCGTGCGCGAGCGCGAACGGGGCACTATTGAACAGTTGATCGTCACGCCGATCCGGTCCTGGGAATTAATGGTCGGTAAAATGCTCCCATATGTGCTCCTGGCTGTTATGAACACCCTGGAAGTGTTAGCCCTTGGCTCGTGGCTATTCAATGTCCCCATCCGGGGGGAATTGGGCTTGATACTGTTGCTCTCGGGTCTGTTTCTCCTCTCGGGTTTAGGTATCGGCCTGCTGGCTTCAACCATTGCCAATACCCAACAAGAAGCGATGCTTACAGTGTGGATGACACTTTTACCAAGCATCTTTCTATCTGGGTTCTTGTTTCCCCTGCAAGCCATGCCTAAGGTGTTGCAGCTAATCTCGTACGTGATCCCGCTGCGATACTACCTGGTGATCATTCGCTCCTTGCTGATCAAGGGTGTTGGGGCGAGTGCACTTCAGGATGAGATTTTGGCGTTAGCACTTTTTGGAATAGGGATCATGACTTTGGCCGCGATGCGTTTTCGGAAGCGGCTCGATTAGAAAATCGCCCAGGTAACTGGAACGTTTGGAGGTAAAAATGCAATCCCATCTAATACGAAGGGTATTTCCAGTCTTTGCGATTCTGGTCTTGGTGGTTGTCGCCGTTGTCTACTTGAACGGGATCTCTGAGTCTGAAAATGGACCGCTACTGGCTTCGGGCACGGTGGAGGCGGCTGAAGTGATCGTCGCCTCTGAAGTAGCCGGGCGGGCTGTAGAAGTCCTGGCGATGGAAGGCGACTATGTTGGTGAGGGTGATCCGATAATATATCTCGATGATGAATTATTGCAGGCGCAGCGGGAGCAAGTGCTTGCCGCGATCGAGGTGGCTGAAGCAGCTTTACACACTGCGCTTGCCAACCTGGAAGCCACCCAAATTCAGGCTGAGTTGACCCACCAGGCGGTATGGTTGGAGGATTTGCCCACCCGCGTCGAGGCTTGGAAGGTGTCGAGCCCGCACGAATTTTCTCTGCCGGTTTGGTATTTTGGAAGGGGGGAGCAGATCGCCGCGGCTGAGACCGAGTTAGTCGCAGCTGGTGAAGCGTTGGAGGTTGAAAGAGCCAACCTGGAGAGAGTGCGCCAGGATTCAACCCATGCCGATCTTGTGGAGGCGGAAGCCCGGCTGGCGGATGCCCGAGCTGCGTTCCTGGTAGCAGAAGAGGTGTATGACCGCGCCCGTCGTGCGCGTGAGGATCAGGAATTGGAGGACTTCGCCGAAGACCTTTTCGAAGCCGCAGCGGACGAGCTGGAGGCAGCGCAGTCGGATTACGAGCAGCTGCTCTCAGAGGGGGCTGCCGAGGAGGTATTAGAGGCCCGGGCGCGTTTAGCCGTGATCCAGGCGCGCTACGACACTGCATTGGATCGCTTGATCCAGATGCAAACCGGCGACTACTCGCTGCGAATCCGGGCTGCAGAGGCGGCGTTGGAGCAGGCGCAGGCGGTTGTCTCTCAGGTTGAAGCCGCGCTGTCTCAGGCGCAAGCTGAGTTAGTGGTTATCGACCTACAACTATTGAAGCTCGTCCTATACGCTCCAATCTCTGGCGTCGTGACCACGCGTAACATAGAGACTGGCGAGGTTGTGTGGCCGGGAGCTGCGGCGATGACGATATACCAGCTAGATACCTTGACGATCACAGTTTATGTCCCAGAGGATCGTTATGGGGAGATTGATATAGGTGAGGATGCTGTTGTGAGGGTCGATTCATTTCCTGGAGAAACCTTTTTCGCAACTGTGGTTCGTATCGCGGATAAGGCAGAATATACTCCGCGCAACGTGCAGACTGAAGAGGGCCGCCGCACAACGGTATTCGCGGTTGAACTATCGGTTGCTGACCCGGCCGGCAAGCTCAAACCGGGAATGCCAGCGGATGTGGAATTTGGAGGGTAGGGATTTAAACTTTGAGTGGGGGCTAAATTCCACGCGTACGTTGACCATGTCATGAGAGGCGGTATGGAAACCCTAATTGAGGCGCGTAACCTTCGTAAAACCTTTGGCGACAATGTGGCCGTAGATGGTCTTTCGCTCTCAGTGAGTGAAGGTGAGATTTTCGCGCTTGTGGGACCGGATGGCGCTGGAAAGACGACCGCCATACGATTGCTCTGTGGTGCGATGCTCGCCGACGAGGGTCATGTGTTCTTGGCAGGATTCGACCTGCACAAGCAAACCGAACAGGCAAAGGCTCAAATTGGATACTTGCCCCAGCGCTTCAGCCTTTATGGTGAACTAACGGTGGTTGAAAACCTGCGTTTCTTCGCCGAGGTGCGGGGACTACCGGGTAAGGATTGGCTGCCGCGATCACAGGAGATCTTAGAATTCGTAGGCCTGGAGGAATTTGCCAATCGTCGGGCAGATAAGCTTTCAGGGGGAATGAAGCAGAAGCTAGGATTAGCGGCGGCTTTAGTTCACCGTCCGCAAATCCTACTGCTTGATGAGCCGACCGTCGGTGTAGATGCGGCAACACGGCAGGCGTTCTGGCGATTAATAATCAGTTTGTTGGTGCAGGGAGTGGCGGTTTTAATCAGCACTCCTTACATGGATGAAGCCTCACGATGCAGTCAGGTAGGTTTCATGTATGGTGGGCGCTTGTTAGTTGAGGGCCCGCCGGGTGAGATTGTCCGCCGCCTGGAAGGTCGTGTGGTTGAGCTGGTTGGCGGGCCAAGGCGGTTGGTCGAGAGTCTAGCCCGTTCGGATCCTCAAGTAGAGGATGTCCAAATGTTTGGAGATCGAATGCATCTGCGTGTAATTGCTGGCTCTTCGAGGCGGGTAATCAACCGGCTAAAAGCCTCTCTACAGAAGGAAGGGGTTGTGATCGATCGATTGAAACCGGTCGCCCCTGGGCTGGAGGACGTCTTCATCGAACTTCTGGAGATCGTTGAATGAATTGTATACCTCCGTTACAGGGCGCCGAGCATTACGCCTCATGGCCTCATTCTGAACATGGATTGCGGACGGTTTTATTATTCATCTTTATATACGGAGTTGGTCTGTGGTCGCGAGGGATCGAAATCCGCACGGTTGAGCTTGATCTCAACCATCTGCCACTGATAGCGAGGGATATAGATGTCTGAGATCGTCGTGCAGACTAATGAGTTGACCAAGCGTTTTGGTGACTTCACTGCAGTAGACCGGGTGTCGTTTGAAGTGCGGGCGGGAGAGGTGATGGGCTACCTGGGCCCAAATGGTTCGGGAAAAACTACAACCATCCGCATGCTATTGGGTATGCTCCTTCCCAGCGGAGGAAGTGCGAGCGTTTTGGGATTTGACTCGACCCGACAAGCAGAGGACATCCGTGCCCGTGTGGGATACATGTCGCAGAAATTTGCCCTGTATAACGAACTGACGGTCAGGGAAAATCTGACGTTCTACGCCGGGGTATATGGGATTCGGAGTTCCGATCGCCTTCGGGATGTGATCGAACTTGTGGGTTTGACGGGCTTGGAGGACGAACGAGCGGGGGATTTGCCTATCGGCTGGCGTCAACGATTGGCGTTGGCGACGGCCATTGTCCACCGGCCCACGCTTCTCTTCCTCGATGAACCGACGAGCGGGGTCGATCCAATTGCCCGGCGCGCTTTTTGGGACATGATCTACTATCTGGCGGATGAGGGTGTGACCGCATTAGTCACCACGCATTACATGGATGAAGCCGAGTACTGCACGCGGGTGGGGATAATGCGGCGTGGGCGCTTGTTATCAGT
Source organism: Anaerolineae bacterium (assembly GCA_030605795.1). Lineage (GTDB taxonomy): Bacteria > Chloroflexota > Anaerolineae > Anaerolineales > E44-bin32 > DUEZ01. The sequence goes on from JAUWHR010000076.1 coordinate 14,993, forward strand.
AGGTACTCCCTCCGAATTAAAACAGCACGCCGTACCAGCTAAAGCGTGGGATGTGCACGCTGAGCCGTTGTTGGATGCCCTTGATGCTCTGGAACGGATCCCGGATGTCGTTCGCGCCGGCCTGGCGGGTGACCATCTTAGGGCGATCACCAACATAGGGGTTAAGGCCAGCCATCTAAGGAGAGCATTGATTGGTGAGGGTTTGAAGATGGTTAAGGTCACCCGTGTTGAACCTTCCCTGGAAGATGTATTCCTGGCATTGGCTGGGGAGTGAGGTAGGAAGGGGGATGACTCTCAATCGAATCTCCAAGCATGCATCGAACAGAACTGGTAGTCTTTTTGAATAATCGAGTGTTTCCCGTGAAGTGTTGAGCGTGGGATAATGATCCTAGAATGGTGACGAGAAGGGCATACTTCAACCACTCCATCATACTCTTAGCTCTAGGCTTGAGCGTCATGTTCCTTGGCGCGTGCTCCCCGCCAACTAGGGTAAGCACCCTTCTGATCTCTACTTCTTCACCGGTGATATCCATTGATGAAACACCCAGCCCGACCGCTTTCCAGCCCATCCAGGCCACTGCAACGCCCGATCGGGTGACGGTTTGGATCTCACCAGCGATCCCCACCGCTCTGCGCGAACCACTCGAGCTTCTCAATCAAGGGGGTGAGGATTATGTCGAGCTTGTCGAAGATCAAGCACAGGCGCGAGTTCGCGTCGAGCCTGGCGCTGACCTGTCAATCGCGGAGTGGGTCTACGCTTTTGTAGCTCCGTTCCCCACTATCCAAGATCAGGGTAGCCTGGATGGACTTCGCCAGGTATGGACTGGCGGAAGTGACGGGACGGTAAGGCTATATGCCTCGGCTTCAACTACTGCCGCCATGGTTGGGATTCTGGGTTTGCCAGCGGAGGGTGGGCTCAATGTCGTACTGAAGAACGACCTACTCGAGATCGCGTGGACCGCTCGTCCCGCTTTCGCCCTTATCCCCTTTGAAGAAATCGAGCCCCGTTGGAAAGTACTTGAACTGGATGGGAATTCACCGATACATAACGACTTCGATCTCCTATCGTATCCGCTTGTGGTCCAGTTTGGCCTGAGCGGTGATCCGTCGGATGTTGCTTTTTTACGTGAGGTTCTCGATTGGCCTTCGACCAACTTGGATCCTGACCGTATGACGGTGCTGGTGATGACCGGTACCACTGCCCTTACCCGTTCGACGGCTTGGAAGATGAACATCCACGGGGTGACTTATCCGGGCGAGGAAATTGGGCATTGGTTGCGGGAGGCTGACTTGGCGCATGTCAGCAACGAGGTTCCCTTCACCGAATCGTGCCCGCCTCCTGATCCCTTCCAAACTAGTTTGCTCTTCTGTAGCGACCCTCGTCATTTGGCATTGCTAGAGGAGATTGGGGTGGACTTGGTCGAACTAACTGGCAATCACGTCATGGACTTTGGGCAGGAGGCTTTTCTTGATTCGCTCGAGCAATATCGCCAGCGAGGCTGGTTGACGTTCGGTGGTGGTGAGGACTTGGAGGATGCATTGCAGGCGGCTCTGGTGGAACACAACGGAAACCGATTGGCTTTCCTGGGTTGTAATGCAGTCGGACCATCAGGCGCTTGGGCGACCTTAACCTCACCCGGAGCGGCGCCGTGCAATACCGATCGGCTTTACCCTGAGGTTGAACGTCTGCGAGCTGAGGGCTACCAGCCGATCTTTACATTCCAATGGGCGGAAGGGTCGATTATATTGCCAGCCCAGATGGCAGCTTTCCGAGATATGATCGATGCCGGGGCGGTGATTGTGAGTGGGAGTCAGGCTCACCTGCCCCTGGGTATGGAGTTCTATGGCGACGGGTTCATCCACTACGGTTTGGGGAATCTCTTCTTTGACCAGATGCAGTCATTGGAATTACGGCAGGAATTGGTTGATCGTCATGTGTTCTATGATGGTCGGTATATCAACACCGAATTGCTAACCGCCATACTAGAAGACTACTCTCAGCCGAGACCGATGACGCCTGAGGAGCGGGCAGATTTCCTGAGTGATATCTTCACCGACAGTGGGTGGTAGGGGGAAGGTGTAAAAAACAGCTTGCTGCTACATGTCCACTCAACTATGTTGCGGCCCTAAATAGCATTAATAGGTAACTACTCAGGCATCGTCTGGAAACAGGCAGTTCTACTCACGAAACGGCTTTTTGATGTCATTGCGAGCCCTTCGATACCTCAGGGCCTTCGGCTCCGCGAAGCAGTCTCCTACCTTCAACATGTAAGCAACGGTGGAGATTGCTTCGTCACTTCGTTACTCGCAATGACAGACTGAGTAGTTACATTAATAGTGTCTATGAGAGGGGAATCACGCTTCGAGTCCAGCCCGTTCCTTGAGAGCAGCGTGCAGGTGTGCCTCGGCGGCCTGCGCCTGGGTCTCCAAACCAGTCAACTCCTGCAACCATTCGTCGGCAGCCTCCCGGTTGGAGACATTACTGGCGTTGATCCTCACATTCAAACCCGCTGCCCTCAGGGCAGCCCGGGCTATTGCCCCGGCTGATCCGGCGACAGTGACAGCGTTCACATTTCCCGTTTTGGCGACTTCTGTAGCCAACTTCAAGACTGATGTAGCTTGGCGTGCAATTTGAAGTGGGACGATCGCGGCTCGGTGGGTGGCGCGCTCGATTGCCTCACTACGCGCAGTTTTTTCCACCTTAGAACCTTTGGGCAGGCGGTGGGCAACGATCACGGCGTTGAAAGCCTGAGCGTCGAGGGACGCTGCTCCCTCAAGCGAAACCCGCAGATCGTCGGCTTGACTGGCGATCTGCGACATGCGGTCCTGGACCTCCTCGTACTTCTCTTTACCGAGGGTTAGTCTAGCGACCATGGCCACTAACGCCGCTGCCATTGCCCCAGCGTAGGCTGCAGCCGCCCCACCGCCAGGCGTCGGTGTACCCGCTGCTAATTGCTCGAGGAATGAGGGCTCATCCTTAATTGCATTGTATAGTCGAGTTTCTAGCACTTGATCTAACTCGAATTGGTCCAATTGAAGATACCACTGTGCTGAATCCACCAGCGCTGACTGTGGAATCAAACCCACCAACTCGGAGTGGTGAATGGTGACGCCGTATTGTGCGGCTTCGCCGCGGATAGCCTCAACCACGCGGAAAACCGGTGTTTGAGTGAAGTCGGTAAGGTTCATCGAAACCTGGGCTCGATCTTTGACAAGCATGCCTAGGGCTTTGACGTAACGCAGTCCGCCTGACGAGTAGCGGATAGCCCGGGCGATCTTCTTGGCGATAGAGACATCTTCCGTGTTGAGGTAAACATTGAATGCAATCAGGGGATGGCGAGCCCCGATCACGGTCGCCCCAGCCGTCCCTAAACAATTCGGACCATAATCAGGAGCCTGATCGGGGTCGACTCCGATCGTCTCTTTAAGCCCCTCGTACTCGCCACGACGGATGTCTTCCAGATTAACCCGGTCGGGGCGTGTTGCAGCTTTCTCATATAGGTAGACCGGAATCCCCAGTTCGTCACCGACTCGTTTTCCGAGGGCATGGGCTATCGCGACGCACTCGGCCATCGTCACGCCGGAGATGGGCACGAATGGCACTACATCGGTCGCACCAATGCGCGGGTGCTCACCCTGGTGATGGTCCAGATCGATCAACTCGGCTGCCACTTTGATGGAGGAGAAAGCGGCCTGAGCGACCGCTCCCGGTGGGCCAGCAAAGGTGACGACCGAGCGGTTATGGTCGGTATCGAGGTGACGATCTAGCAATAAGATGCCGGGCACCTCAACGATCGCGGTTTCGATAGCATTGATCACCTCTGGGTGGCGTCCTTCGGAAAAGTTGGGAATGCACTCGATGATTCTTCTTGCCATGGTGTCCTCATAATTTAATTATCGGTGGTCAAATTATAGCCTTGAGTGCGCTGAAAAAACTACCCTCGAGTAGCGGGGAGGGGTATATGTGGGGGTGCGAGCTGCGCCCGCACCCCCACATATACCGGTTCCCTTCTCGCGGTTGACCTTTTTTCAGTGGAGTCAGCCGTGCAACTCATATAAATCTCACTGGAGCAAAGAGAGGATACGCACCCCTGATGGCTAAGAGCGCAGGCTAAATAACCTAGTAGTCTATCAGCGCTTATTTGATAGGATAACCCAGGGATTATCTAGTACTATGCCAAAATGATTATGATGGGTTAATGTCATTCTGAGGAGCCCTTCGGCGGTGCTCAGGACCTTCGGATCCGCGACGACATCGTACCCGAAGGGTTCCGGCTCAGACCTGTCCTGGCGAAGTCGAAGGGATGACAATTCATCAGAATCACCTTGATGAAGTACTAGCATAAAGTTGAGACGGTTTTACATCGCCAATGTATCTAGCTCCTGAGGAAGACAACCGCTTCATGCGGTCCCAATTTTATCTCCCCTCCCGCGATGACGGCGGTCGAATCCGAAAGCGAGGAGAGCGCTAGCGCCCAATCCTCGGCGATCAGATCGTAGTCTAGGCGTAATCGGAATGGTCGGTGAGAGAAATTCAGTCCTATCAGTGCGTGCTCTTCTGGCGCCTCACGCAGATAAGCCAACCCACGGGTCGGGTGGGAGGTGAGTGGTTTGAAGGATCCTTTACGTAAGGCAGGGGAACGACGGCGGAGGCGAATTAAGTCACGATAGAAGGAGAATACCGAAAGCGGGTCTTTGCGCTGTGCGGCAACATTGCGATCCTGGTAACCATGGTGGACTGGGAGCCAGGGTTCGCCGGTGGTGAAGCCGGCGTTAGGAGACCTATCCCACTGCATGGGCGCCCGTCCCGAATCTCTACTTAAGAAAGGCCAGTAACGGCGACTGACTGAGTCGAGCAGTTGGCTCCGGCGTAAGGGCACATTTGGCATGCCGATCTCCTCGCCATAATACAGAAACGGCGTGCCGCGCAAGGTAAGAAGTAGTGTGGCAGCGACCTTGGCCACGGCATCCGGGTGGCGTCGGCCATAGCGGGACACGTGGCGGCAAGGTCTATCGTGATTACTCAGGACGTAACATGGCCAGCCAACACCCTCTAAAGCTTTTTCCCACCGCTGGATAGTCTTAAGAAAAGCCGCCGGTTGCCAGGGGCATTCTGTGAACTCGAAGCTAAACGCCATGTGGAGCTTATCATCACCACAATACGATGCTGCCCGCCAGGGATCGGGACCAAATGTCTCACCAACCGCCGCTCGTTGAGAGTAGGCGTCCAGGATAGAGCGAAACTCGGCCAGAGCATCGAACATTTCCGGTTGGTCGTAGTCGTGCAGGTGGTGCTGGCGGCTGAAACCACGCACTCCCAAACGGCGTGGGTTATCTGGGAAGTCGGGGTGCTTATACCACAGGTTAAATACGTCGAGGCGGAAGCCGTCAACACCCCGGTCCAGCCAGAAGCGAACCATGTCCATTAGCGCCTTACGAACGGCTGGATTTCGCCAATTCAGATCTGGTTGTTCTTTAAGGAACATATGGTAGTAATACTGATGGGTGGTCTGGTCCCATTCCCAGGCACTACCACCAAACACCGATTGCCAGTTGTTAGGTGGCCGACCGCCTGAGCGAGCATCTCGCCAGAGATACCAATCCCGTTTCGGATTATGACGGGACGCGCGTGACTCGAGGAACCAGGGATGCAAGTCTGAGGTGTGGTTAATCACTAAGTCAAGCATAATCCGCATTCCGCGTTTATGAGCTTCGGAAATTAGGCGATCGAAATCGCTCAGTGTACCGTAACGCTGATCAATGTCGCAGTAGCCGGCAACATCGTAGCCGAAGTCCTCATCGGGGGATGGATAGGGGGGTGAGATCCACAGGGCGTCCACACCTAGAGCGTCCGGGTTGCCATTTAGATGATCCAGGTGAGCGATCAGCCCCGGGAGGTCTCCAAGACCATCACCGTTGCTATCGGCGAATGAGCGCAGATAGATGTGATAAATCACGCCCTCGCGCCACCACAGTCTTTCGGAAGAATTGACCACGTTCAAGTTGCAGTCTCCCTGGTGAAGGTTTGCGGGATGGGTTCCATTTATGATACCTCTTTTCCTTGCCGGCAGCCGCTTTATTTTTTAGTAGGCTCAATATATGAGTGCACTGAAAAAACTATACTCGAAGAGTGGGGAGAGGTATATGTGGGGGTGCAGGCGCAGCCTGCACCCCCACATATACCGGTCCTCTTCTCGCGGTTGACCTTTTTTCAGTGGAGTTAATTTATAGGAATTTTCCATCGAGTAGAAAAGACGATGAAGCATGTGACTCCAAGCATGGCGGTGCTGTTAGAACACTTTGTCTTTTGAGGACAGCAGTATCAGTCTCTTCCAACATATAATTGGATATCGATACCAGGCCCAAATCTTCTTGTGGATGAAGAAGGGAATATCCTTAAACAGTGGGCGGGTTCCATCAACGAAGTTGATTTTAAAACGGCGTTCCGAAGCGTGACCTGAAAAATAATCCCCATACTAAAGGACCATACAGCAACCTTGGATAAGCCGTTGCTATTTCATGAATTTAGGTCTAGTATTCTTTAGGGATTTATCCGCAGATAAGGAGGAAGGTCAATGTCTGACGAGAAGACGAAGATGCTTAAGTTGATGAAATTTTGGTTATTTGGCACCTTCACCATCATATTCGCCGCGGCAACGGTTTATGTTGGCATAGCGATAGGTACGGGCCTGCAGATTCTGCGTGAACTGTATTATTGGCTCGCCATCATCATCGCTGCAGTGTTGTGCGTTGCCTGTTATTACGGCTACAAATGGTGGTTGGATCGCAAATAGGTTGAGTATTGACAAGTTGCTCATACACTTAGCCGGCGGAGGCCGGCAAGTGTTTTCATGCGGTTCATTTAGGCCCCTTCCTCTTATTTAATATTGGGGGATCTCGGATTGTGGACTACCGAGGGGGATAAGATTAGGTGAGGTGGAGCACGAACGCCCTGCCTCACCTTAGTTGAATTGGTGTAAGACCAGGATGGGTTGACATCCCACTCATGGGGTCTAAATACCTCAAGATAGCACTCGCTTAGCGATCACCATCCGTTGTATTTCGCTGGTTCCCTCCCCGATGGTCATCAATCTTGCGTCCCGGTACAAGCGTTCGACCGGATACTCGCGGCTATATCCATAACTTCCCAATATTTGGATCGCGTCCCGACAAACTTTCTCTGCCATTTCAGTAGCGAATAGTTTGGCGATGGCAGCCTCTTTACTGTAGGGTTTGCCGCGGTCTTTGAGCCAGGCTGCTTGGTAGATCAATAAGCGGGCGGCTTCGATCTGGGTGGCGGCATCAGCGATCATCCATTGAATAGCTTGGTGATGGGTGAGAGGGACACCAAAGGTTACTCGTTCTTTCGCGTAGGCAATAGCCTCATCCAGTGCGCCGTGGGCCAGACCCACAGATATCGCGCTGATTCCAATCCGACCACCATCGAGAACCTCAAGAGTCTGGTAGAGACCTTGACCAGGATCACCAAGCATATGGTTTTTTGGTACACGAACATCTTGGTAAGTGAGGGCGTGAGTGGGGCAGGCGCGGACACCCATCTTCTTCTCCGGTGGGTGAATATACAGCCCCTGTGAGTCGGTAGGTACCACGATCAAGCTGAGAGAATGGGAGCCACCGGCGGGGTCTGTGCGACAGAGGGTGATAATCAGGGACGACACGCTGGCGTTTGTGATCCAGGCCTTATTACCGTTAATTACCCACACATCTCCCTTCAATTCGGCCCTGGTTTTTATCCCCCCAACCAGGTCGGAGCCGGCGCCTGGCTCAGTGAGAGCCAATGCACCAAGACCGTCTGCATTAGAGGCTAGCCCAGGCAGCCAGCGCTGTTTCTGCTCCTCTGATCCGAAGAGAGAAATTGGACCGCATCCCAGACTGTTGTGTGCTTCTACAGAAAGCGCAGTGCCTCCGCATACCATGCCGAGTTCCTCGAGTGCGATGGCGGCGCTTATGGCATCGACTCCAGTACCACCGTATTCTTCGGGCACCTCCATCCCCAACAGGCCAAGCGGAACCATCTTGCGAAATGCTTCCGTGTTGAACTCGGACGCAGCGTCGAGCTCAGCCGCCTTGGGCTTTACCTCCTGGGCGCAGAACTCATGAACTGTTTTCCGCCACATGCGTTGTTCGTCTGTCATTTCAAAGTTCATGGTTTACCTCGCTAAGCACTATTGAGTGCATTGAAAAAACTACCCTCGAGGAGTGGGTAGGGGTATATGTGGGGGAGCGGGCTGTGCCCGCACCCCCACATATACCGGTCCTCTTCTCGCGGTTGACCTTTTTTCAGTGGAGTCACTATTGCTTTCCTGTGGCTCATTGTAGTGTGTTCAAAAGGATTTGTAACTTCATCTCCGATTATTGTCGCCCAGTGATGTATGGATACCAATACCACAGGACGTCGCATGCCGGTTTGCCGTTCACCGAAGCGGATTTATCTTGCAAAGCCGCAGTAGGGTTGTAGCCGCGTACGTAAAAACCTTTCACTGCAGGTCGGGTGTAAGCCTCAAGAAGCACAGCATTTATCGCTTCCGCCTGTCCGGTAAGGTCGAGTTCTAAATCTTGATCGACCATTGCCCCCTGGTCGAAGGCGGTGGGCGGACGACAGCTTCCATCGGGCGCCTTGGCACAAGCAAAGGCGCTTCCAATGACCGATAAGTATTCAATGCTTAACACAATTGGCATACCAGCCAGCTTCGGGTTAGATAGAACCGCATCATCGAGCAAGTTGCCGGCAATTATCCGCATTTCGGGGATAGAAGGTTCATCTCCTGATGCCAGTGGTGCATGCCAATAGATATGGACCTCATCCAAGGCTTCGAGGAATGGCGGTGGAGGTTGTAAGCTTTGACCTAGTTCGATTTCAAAGGCTAATTGCCCTAAAAAGAGTCCTCGTACTTCCTTGATCAGGCTCCGCCAACGGGATTCGGCGTCCTGAGGGGCGTTCGATGGCATTCCATCTGGCAATTGTCCTCCCGGCAAGGAGGGGGCGATTTCTGGTCCGCCGAGGATGAGTTTGTTGGCTCCGGCCTCTTGTGCTTGACGGGCGTATGTCAGTATGAAAGATCGATACTCCTCAAACCACACTGCCCACCAGGCGCTGTCTCGAATGGCTTCCGTCCACCATGTTTCGAGGTTACCGTCAGATGTAAGCAGGCTCGGGCGGAACGCCACTTGTAAGTCGTTGCCGAGAGCGTCGGCTGTGATAACCCACAGATCATCCCTGAATGGGGCGTGAGCGGGGTCAAAGGCCAAGATCGGGGTCGGATTATTCTGTTTGAGCATCCAGGTTGGGGACAAGATTACTGCGTTAGCGCCAATATCAGCAACCGCAGTCATTGCCTTGGTGTTGAGCGTAATCCAATTCGGTTGGTAGGCGGGAAGAAAGGCGACTCCGACCTCAAAGTCGGTCCGAGGAGTGATCTCTGGAGCGACGACTGTTATCGCGGGTAGGGTGGGATCCCACCATTGCCATGTGCTGACCTCGTCTATCAAATTTTGGGGATCCTGCGATGGTGTGACTAGCCTGCCAACTGCATTCGACCCAGTTGTCTCAGCGTCATCAGCGCTTCCGCATTGCAGATTGCGGCAATAGCGGTATCCCAACTCTCCGCCGAAGTCTAAAGGGCCATGAAGGGTGTAAAACCATTCGTTCTCCCCAAGACTCCACATCGGCAATGGTTCAAACCAGTAGAAGGGATTGAATTGCAGGCTGATCTGGTCAGAGGAGGGAGTATTATCCGGCACTGTGAGGTAGAAGCTTAGGCTACCCTTATCGCCTCCGTGCCAGGTTGCGATAGTATCCTTGACCACAAGGTCATGGTCGGGGATGATCACTTGCCGGGTGAGGAAAAAGCCTTTACTGTCCCGTTCTGCGTTCCATAGACCGTCGCCCAGGGTGTACTTGTAGCGCAGGTCGGTTCCTGTGTGGAGGGTAACTACTGCGAGGTAGTGGGTTGGATCGACGAGAGTGAGGGTGGGCATGTGGCTGCTCGAGACCCTAAGCCCTCCGGTAAGCTCGCTAAACATGTTCCCCAACTGGAGCACATTTCCCGCGATCCGAACCGGGATGCCGGGGACGGTGTCAGCTGGGACTGTAACTTGGAAAGCTACTTGGACAGTCTTTGCAGGTAGGAGGCCGAGTTCAACCGGGGTCATGCTTTCTGCGGCAACAACTGCTCCCTGCTGTGCGGTTTGATAGGCGCCATCGGGACTGAAGATGACAAGGTTGTGCAATCCGGGCGGGAGACCATCGAGCCGGAAGGAGCCTTCGCCGTCGGTGAAAGTGGTCAGTCCAGCTGCGCTAACCAGGATTTCCGGGAGGACATTCCCGCTATGCGTGTCGCGTATCCGGCCGGTAATGCGTCCAATTGGGCCACTATAGAGGGTACCCGACCAAGCGGCGACGAGGTCATCAATCTGGGTAGGTCCTGGGATGTGGCTTATCCGATATGGAATAGGCGCTCCTGCAGCGGTCACCTCATCCGCTGGAATTGGCGCACGGCGGATGTAGTGATAGCGTAATAGTGATCCCAATGGTGGGGTCAGTCGGGCTTGCCAACGACCATCCGCTAACCGGGTCATTGGAATGGTGAAGGTATTGTAAGTAAGGCCAGTGACCTCATCGAGTAAAACCATTGCCAGATCAGCGTCCACAGGGGTGCCTTCTGGGGGGAGCACATTGAAGATCACTTCCGCGGCAGGTAATGGTGTTGGGCTATGGAAAGGGATAGGCGTTGGCCCTTGAGGGTATGTCACCATGTTAGAGAGGGAGGAACAACTGCTGCTTAAGAATATCAGTATCAAAGCGAGCGGTTTGAAAAGACGTTTGATTCGCATGGACGACATCCTATATTTTTGATGACTCGATGTTGAGTAGACAGTCGCCGGGTTCCATATTTACGCCTTCGGTGTAACTGTATGATTCTCTGCCTGATTTAATATAAGGTGTTCGATAAGCTGGACGCAAAGGTCGACATTCGGTACCAGATTGGCTGGGATGCGCATCCTAGCGCCCTGGCTGTGTTCGTGGGGTGTGATTAGCAGCCAGCCACGCCCAAGCGCTACTTGGCTCAAATCCTGCCAACGGAGAAATTGTTGACCTTGCTGGACCCCTTTTATTGTGAGCAACAACGGCCCAAAGTGTATAGCATCACCCTGGTTGAGATTCCGGCGATACTCGGCTAGCAGATTAGGATAGACATTCCGCTTAATGGTTTCTGCCAAGCTGCTCAGGTTAGTCAGAGCATGGGTGAGGCGCACTTGACGTTTGTCATTGGTGTGCAACTCTAATGTGGTCTGAGCGCCCCATGCCAGACTCGAGAGACCATAACGCACGGCTGCGGTGTGTATATACACTATTTGGCTCCACAGGAGGGTCTCCTCCTGTCGGCCACGGTGAAAGGTCATACCATAGGCGTACAGGTTTACCCGCAGACCACGCGATCGCCTGATGGAGATCAGGCCTATGAGGCCTATAACCGCGAACCCCATAGCAGTCCATAAAGCTGGCGAAGTCCAACGTTCGATCGCTACCGGGCCATAATGACGGTAAGCGAAGAGCCAACGCCATACAGCTAAGACGCCAGCGATTGCCGTCCCAGCCAGACCAATGATGGCCGAGGTTAGGTGCAAGATGCGCAGCTCCCGACGTAATCGGTGCTCGCTAATCATCGGCCCAAGATTTTGTATCGTCTCTTCGGGCTTGGTCTCTTTCAACCTGCTCTTCCTCCACATCAGCGGGTCCGAAGTGTAATCTACTTCTTCGAGAAATCCATCATGCCAGAACCCATAATGATCCGGTCACCTTCACCAGCGGGTGGACAATCTGAGCGCCCGCGATTTCAAGTTTCTTGATGCCCTCTTCCGATGCCAGTATCGTTACCGCAGCTTCGTCAGACGTGACGCAGATATCCGGTCGTGTTAGTGGCCAGGCGACCATCTCGGCAACACGGAGATCATCGATCGTGCAGCGGATCCGCTTTTGAGCATAGGTGTTGTAGAACCGATCGATGTAGTCCTCAGCTGAGACGTGAGCCATCTGTTCGACGTTTGTACCATATACTTTCGTGTGTCAGGTGATAATCATGGTGTGGTCGTAGGTTTATTTACCAACGGCCTGGTATGTCTCGTCGGGGGGGTTAGTGAGTTTGGAGACCCATCCCGGCAAAGTATAGACGGCGCACATAGGCATCTTCCCACGTGAGTTAGTGTGGGAAACAATGTGGCCAGATTCTACCCTGGGAAGGCGGCGAGGGCAAAGAAGATGGGTAAAGGGATGGCATGGCTGTTGAATTCGGTTTAATAGATGTTCTGTGATGATGTTGGAACAAGCTAATAGCACCGGATAGCAAGGTTGCAGGATGGAAATTCAGAAGCGTGTGGTGAATCATTGAGGCTGGTTCCATCAATGCTTGGCTAGACGTTCGGCTGAGTTCACGTTGTAGACTGCTGTCTGTTCTAGCTAAAGCCCTTGTGGCTGGAGTGCAAGTAAGCGATACTAAAAAGGCGAATCCGGCGGGAGACGAGGACCAAAAGAACATTCATTATGAGTCCTAGCCCGGAAAGAGAAAACGAGATTTAGTGTTCGTTCATCTGCCAACCGGTGGCAATAGGTTCCTAGGGAACCATAATAGGGAGGAATAAAATGACATGCAAAATGATGATCTGGAGAGCCATACTAGGCAGTCTAGTACTGCTCCTAGCCGCTTGTGGGCCTCCGCCTACGCCTGAATTGTGATCGTCAAGGAAACAGTCCTCGTTGACAGAGAGGTGACCAGGGAGGTTAAGGTCGAGGTGGTTGTCACCTCCACCCCCGAACCTACCACTCCCACTCCGGAGCCTCGAGTACTCTTCCAGGATGACTTTGAGGAAGAAGACCCTGGGTGGGATATCGGGGAAACTG